>JABHIC010000035.1 GCA_018671205.1 Gammaproteobacteria bacterium | reverse complement strand
GAACCTACGAAAAAAGGAGGAGGAGGTTCTTTTTCGAAGGAAACCCTCTGAAAGCCTATGCCGCGTATTATAGGGAGAACCCTGCGATCTGTCAATAACTTTATTGAATGATTTTTCTATTGATTATATCTGTTAAAAACCGCAGCCAGGGGTGTGCCGTTCAGAGGCTCCCTAAAAGCAGCGCAATAAATGCTTACACTTCTTAACCGGTAAACCATAAAAAAAGCCACTAAATCCAGAAGATTCAGCGGCTTATTATGAATAAATTTACAATTAATGTCTGAGCTGAACTCTAGAACGGAATATCATCATCCAGGTCATCCATCATCGGTGGAGCAGGGGCAGGCGCTGAGTTTCCTCTGGGTGCCGCTGCCTGTTTCACCGCTGGACGTTGCTGTTGTCCACCGCCCGAGGACGCCTCCCCCTAGTCAGCGGTGCCCCCCCCACTACGTCCACCCAGCATCTGCATCTCACTGGCAACAATCTCCGTGGTGTAACGGTCGGTACCGCTCTGATCCTGCCATTTGCGAGTCTGCAATCGCCCCTCGACATAGACCTGAGCCCCCTTCTTCAGATACTCCGAGACAATTTCAGCCAGCCGATCAAAGAAGACCACCCGGTGCCACTCGGTGCGATCCTGCTGCTCTCCACTATTCTTGTCCTTCCAACTGTAGGTGGTAGCCAGAGAGACATTTGCAATCGCCCTGCCATCTGCGCTGTAACGCACATCAGGATCATTACCCAGATTACCGACCAAAATTACCTTATTGACGCCTCTTGCCATCTTCTCTCTATCCTCTGTTAATAGTATTTAAATCCGTGTTATCTTCTCACGCTTCCGACTGTTGAACAATGGATTCCAGCTGTTCCTGATCAAGACTCTTCTCATCAATTTTGAGATAGGCGACCCGATCCTCAGCAATTACCACAGCCTCCGTCACTCCAGCCACTGCCTGATACTTTTTGGCCAGCAGGATAGCTTGTACTTCATCTATCTCGGCTGTGCGAACCAGTCGTGTCTTCACCGTTTGTGGGCGTTTCATACTGAGTGCCAACAGCAGCCAGAAGATGGCGATGATTCCGGTGACCAGAAAAACGACCCCCATCTCCTCTCCACCACTCCAGCTCAGTACGCCCCCCCCCACAATACCCCCCAGGAATGCCCCCAGGAACTGGGAGCTGGAGTAGACCCCCATTGCGGTCCCTTTTTTATCCACGGGTGCTATCTTCGCAATCAGCGAGGGGAGGGTTGCCTCCAGCAGGTTGAAGCCTCCAAAAAAGAGTACCAGCATTCCAATGATGCCCCACATGGAGTCCGAGAGCTGCCACAGCCCAAACTGAGAGAGCGCCACCAGCACAATGGCGAAGGAGAATACCTCCTTCATCTTGCCCCGCTTCTCGGCAATGATGATCATCGGCACCATGATCCCTACTGCAATCACCATCACCCCAAGGTAGACCATCCAGTGGTCGTCAGGCAACAGCCCGGCATCACGCAGCCCAACCGGGATCACCACAAAGATTGCCGTGAGAATCAGATGGAGGGCAAATATGCCAAAATCGAGACGCAGTAGTTGTCCATCCCGCAAAACCTCACGGAACTGGGCCGGATCGGTCTCTGCATCATGGTGCATATGGCTATGAGCCGGTGTGGGCACGACCCGAAACAGTACCACCAACCCCAGTAGCGCAAGCAGTGCGGTGACCCAGAAGATGCCAGAGACCCCGATCCAGCCATTCAATATCGGCCCCAGAATAATAGCCGCCATAAAGGAGAAGCCAATACTCATTCCAAACACGGCCATTGCCCGGGTTCTGAACTCCTCACGAGTCAGATCTGCAAGCAGCGCCATTGCTGCAGCAGCAATGGCCCCGGCCCCCTGTATGGCCCGCCCAATAATAATCCACTCAATGGTGGTAGCCAGTGCGGCAACCACACTGCCCAGAGCAAAAATCACCAGCCCCAGCGCAATAACACGCTTTCGACCCCAACGATCCGAGAGCATCCCAAAAGGGATCTGAAACAGCGCCTGGGTTAACCCGTAGATCCCCAGTGCGATCCCCATTAACATCGGGGTGGCCTGCTCAAAACTCTCCGCATAAAGAGAGAGAACCGGCAGGAGCATAAAGAGTCCCAACATCCTCAAAGAGAAAATACCCGCCAGAGAGCTTGCTGCCCTGCGTTCTACCGGCAACATTCCCCCGCTCTGCTCACTATCCATCTCTGCCTCCACTGACACACAATCCCTGTGGCCATCGCTATTTTTCTGTCTATGGTTGGTTGACCGTGAGCCGAAAAGGCCGACCCCAGTCAAAAGTTGAGCTATATTATCAGGTTTTAAACCTGATTAGTATAGATTCTTATATTTCAGTATGTTACATTAATTGCACATACAGTTGCAACGGCAATTGTGTCACACCTATTGGCGCAGACTTTCTGCTGTCATAATGAGCGTATCACGCAAAACCTGAGTGAGTTGTCCAGCCTCCCAACCTCATTACTGCACCCTAAGGTAACACCTTCTCCATCGCCACCATTAAATCATCAGCAAGGCATGAGGCCTCATCAAATCGCTCTTCATCAAGCGCTAATTGTAGTGTCTCAGCCATCTTTGTGAGATGTAGGTGGCCAAAGGAGGCTGCACTGCCTTTGGTCGCATGTGCAATCTCTCTCACTTGCTGCCAATCCTTAGTGGATAACGCTTGGGTCAATACCGCTTTACGTTGAGTGGTGCTCTCCACAAAGATCGCCATCAACTCATCATCCACCTCGTCTTCCGCCTCTTCTGGAGGTAGTTTGGTGACCGCCCCATCAAGCGGCTGCTCGTAGAGATACTCTTTATAGGCCATATCTTTCTCAAGTGTGTGCCTACCCCACCAGTTCAGTAAAAATTCAATCAATGAGCAGGTCTGCTTCTCATCCATTGCACTCTGATAGCAAGCGGTGATTCTCTCGTCATATCGATTATGGGAAGCAATATGCGACTTCAGATCAGGATAGTTGACTTCGCTCAACAGTGCCTCTTCCGCTTTAAAGTGCTGTGCTGCACAGTTGTGAAACTCTGGAAGAATCTCCAATATTTTCTGTCGTGATGAAGAGGACTCAATATCAGCATAGCAACCAATCATCTGATTGATGTACTCAAACAGCCGCTGATGCTGTTGATCCATTGTGGCACTTCCCACAGAGTATCTTGCACTCCATACGATACGCTTAATGGGTTGCGACTCCTGTCGAATATGCTCTTTTATCAGCTTCCTTAGCTCTACTGTATCGATCGGTTTACCCAGAAACCCTGAACCACCAGCCCACTCAAACTCTTCCCGGTGTTTCTGCATCACGTTGGCAGTAAGGGCAACAACGGGGACAGCGCTGCTCAACTCTCTCAGCCTCTGGGTTGCCTCAATTCCGTTCATCACAGGCATCTGCATATCCATCAGGATGAGGTCAAAAGGGCGCGACATCGCCAACTCAACTGCCTCTTTTCCATTTTCTGCAATGGTAACGGTAAGCCCCATGCCCTCAAGAATTCTACGCTCTAACATCTGTAGCTCCGGGGTATCCTCTGCCACAAGCACATTGCCGGAGATTTTCTCATTCAACAGGGATTCATCCAGGCCACTCTCGACAGAGGTACCGACCCGCTGATCACTCTGCTGATAAGGAAGAATCAGTTTGAAAACAGAGCCCTCTCCCTCTCGACTGGATACGGTAATGGTTCCACCCATCAATTCGGCCAAATTGAGCGAGATATAGAGCCCTAATCCACTCCCACCAAAGCGGCGCGAAATCGACCCATCGGCCTGCTCGAAGCGCTGGAAGAGACGCTCCCGTACCTCTGGAGTCATGCCAATGCCCGTATCTTCGACCTGAAAGAGGAGTTGCTCTGCAGTGACCCAGGTGGCTAAAGTGATGCTGCCGGAGTCGGTAAATTTGATTGCATTACTTAATAGGTTGATCAGAATCTGTCCAATCCGCTGACTGTCTCCAATCAATTGATACGCTTCTCTGTTTTTCTGTTCGACCAGCAGCTCCAACCCGGCATCACGAGAACGTATCGAGAGCATACTCCTGATCTCACTCAACAACTGAGAGAGATCATAGGGGGTGTTCTCAATGGTGAATTTTCCCGACTCAATCTTTGACATGTCAAGAATGTCATTGACCAGTGCAAGCTGGCTGCGTCCTGCGGACTCAATATCAGACAGCACCTTTTGCCGACCACTATCTGGATCCCGTTCCAGCAGGTATTCACTATTACCGATTATGGCAGTGAGCGGGGTACGCAGCTCATGACT
>JABHIC010000301.1 GCA_018671205.1 Gammaproteobacteria bacterium | reverse complement strand
CCCTCGGTATTGAAAGCCGAGTCGGCAATCTGGTTGGAGGCCCTGATCAGGCTACGCAAAACCGAACGCTCACGCACGATATCAGCATAGTGGCGAATATTCGCCGCAGTTGGGGTATTTTTCGCCAGCGCCCCCAGATAGGCCAGACCACCGGCGCTCTCGGCCTCATTCCGGCTCTCCAGCCACTCGGTGAGAGTAATTACATCAAAAGGTTTACTCTCTCCAGCCAGGCCGGTAATGGAGCGAAAGATCAAACGATGATCCCCCCGGTAGAAGTCCTCCTCCACCACCCGGTCAGAGATAATATCCCAGCTACTGTTATCGAGCATCAGCCCGCCTAAAACGGACTGCTCTGCCTCGATATTATGAGGGGGTAACTTAAGGGGGGGGTCGTCCATCATCCTGAAATCCTCACTCATCTATCAACGGGGGGGGGCAGAGAAGTATACCGTAACAGGGGCAAAAAAATGGCCCCTTGCTGAACAGAAAGGGGCCATCGGGGTATATCCGGAGATCGGCTACGGAGCTTACTACTCCTCCGCAACAACGCTCACTGTCACACTACTGCTCACATCGGTATGGAGGACAATCGATACCTCATGCTCGCCCAACTCACGCAGTGGGCCATTGGGGAGACGAATCTCACTCTTCGTCACCTCGACCCCCGCATCAGTGATCGCTTTCGCGATATCTGCCCCGGTAACGGAACCAAACAGCTTCCCTTCCTCACCGGCCTGATGAGCAATTTCAACAGTAACACTGGCCAGCTTTTCGGCACGTGCCTGAGCTACTGAAAGTACCTCGGCAGCCACACGTTCCAATTCAGCCCGACGCTCCTCAAACTCTTTCAGGTTCGCTGCCGTTGCCGCCTTTGCCTTCCCTTGTGGGAGCAGGTAGTTCCGTGCATAACCCGGTTTGACTGAGACCTTGTCCCCGAGACCTCCCAGGTTAGCCACTTTTTCAAGCAAGATCACATCCATTTTATTTTCCTTTTTTCATCAACCCCTCTTTGAAGATGGCAGAGGGTTACGCCATAAAAAACCTAGGAACCCGCAAACTGCTTGCGGTAGTTAACCCAGCTATCCGTCACCCCAACCAGGGTCACAATAAAACCTAGCGGGGTAAACAGGGTGGCCACATAGAGTGCATAGACCCAACCCTTCTGTCCTGCCATACGCTGATCCAGTATGGCATGAGAGACTGCGATCCCCTGAAGCATGAAGAGAGTCATCCAGACCTGCATTAGATCAGGCACCATCGTGGGCACCTGGTCTCCCATCAACATTCCAGGAACCATCACCACCAGCCCCAACAGTACCGAATTTTTCCCCAGTCGCAGGGCAAGAAATTCAGACTTCATCCCCCCCGGATTGTAGAGCATGGCCTGCCATCCCCGCGCCAACATCAGCATTGCCACCAGCCCCATAAAGAAACCAGCCGCCATCACCCCGGTCAGTACCTCGGCAAGGCGGGGATCGAGCAACATCTCCTCGGCCGCGCCACCCAGCATCGCCGGTTCTGTTGCAAACAGGTTCTGCACCAGCTCCTGCCACCAGATTGCCGGGTTACCCTCAGAGATCAGATAGAAGAAGAAGAGTGCGGCCACTCCAAACAGTGCCGCCACCTGGAAAGCGGCTCTCATCGACTGAGAGCTTCGCAACAGGGCCGCCAATACCCAGACCGGCAACCAAAACAGGGCCATCAGCCCCACTGAAATCTCGCTTCCCCCATTGATGCGATGCATCACCATCGCCAGTGCCAACCCCCCTAACAGGGTAATCAGCCCCTCAACCGTTCCATGACGTAGCGTCACCAATCCGGTTACTGCGCCGGTCAGATAGCCGAGTGGAGGGAAAATCAGGGTAGAGAAAGCGAGCAGCGCTACCCCCCCTATTGCATGGAGGCGACTGCGCATCAAAAATTCTACAAAAACACGCATAACGTCTGAGTGCGTGAGGTGCAATAAGGGGTCAGGCCATCTCCGAGGCGTGTAAGCATCACGGTTGCGAAGCTCTGCCTCGGAGAGGTGATCAACCGTTATCGGTCATGTGCGTCTGAATAGGGCAGCAGTGCAAGGTAACGTGCACGCTTAATTTCTGTCGCCAACTGACGCTGGTAACGGGACTTGGTGCCGGTAATTCTTGAGGGGATGATTGCCCCGGTCTCAGAGATAAACTCCTTGAGCAGTTCTACATCTTTATAGT
>JABHIC010000300.1 GCA_018671205.1 Gammaproteobacteria bacterium | reverse complement strand
TCGCCAGAATAGCCCTCCCGTTCCAGTATGTCATGCAGATGGTGAAGTGCCCCCACCTGGATCTGGCGAACCCGTTCACGGGTAATATTCATCTCATCCCCCAACGCATCCAGTGTCATCTCCTCGTTTTCGTTGAGTCCAAAGCGACAGATAATGATTTTTCGTTCACGCTCATTCAGCCCATCCAGCCACTCACTCAGATGGGTATAGATCTCTTCTTCTAACAGAATCTCATCCTGCTTATGCAGTGACTCATCTTCTATCAGGTCGGCAATCGTCTGCGTGGAGCCCTTGCCCACCGGCAACTCAATCGAGGTGAGTGGTTCACTCAACCCCATTACCCGACTCACCTCTTTTTCACTACTATCCAGAACAGAGGCAATCTCTTTTGCTGTGGGTTCATGACCTGTGTTCTGTGACAACTCTCTGGAGGCTCGCATAAACTGTCGCATCTCGCGCAGAATGTGGATTGGCAAACGTACGGTACGCGCCTGGCTCATCACCGCCCGGTCAACACTCTGACGAATCCACCAGGTAGCGTAGGTAGAGAAACGGAACCCTCGTTCTGGATCAAACTTCTCCACCGCACGTAACAGCCCCAGATTCCCCTCTTCAATCAGATCCATCAGCGCAACACCCTGGTTCTGATAGCGCCTGGCAATGCTGATAACCAGGCGTAAGTTGCACTCTATGAGCCGGTTACGGGCGGCAAGGTCACCCGCCTGCACTTTTCTCCCCAGTGCCTTCTCTTCATCTCCGTTCAGTAGCGGATAGTGACGTATCTCCTGCATATAGAGGTGAAGAGAGTCATGGTTCTTCCCCTGGAGCTTACCCGCCTTAAACTCCTCTCCATCCGAATGAGTCATAGTTTCAATTCAGTGCTGAAAGGGGGGGTTAGCGAGAGAGGTAGCGCATTGGATCAACCGGCTTTCCCCCTTTTCTTACCTCAAAATGGAGCTTAACCCGATCGGTTCCACTGCGCCCCATTTTCGCTATCTGCTGCCCTGTTTTCACCACATCTCCTTCTGATACTTGTAACTGGCTGTTATGCGCATAGGCAGTTAACAGATTATTCTCATGCTTGATGATCAAAAGTTTTCCATAACGCACCAAACCGGTACCACTATAAACCACTTTCCCATCCGCTGCTGCACGCACTGGATCCCCCTTTCTGCCTTTAAACTCAACACCTGTCATCCCCCTCTTCTTGGAAAATCTTTTCGCAACTTTACCAGAGACAGGGCGCCTCAGTCGGGATGAGGATGAGCCATTTGTAGGAGGTGAGCGCCGATGCTCCCTCGTGGCCCTTCTCTTAGGGGTGCTCACTGTTTTGGTTGTAACGGAGTCCCTCCGTTTCGAGGCCACTTTCTGCTGACTACGAGATGCCGGCTTGCGCCTTAGCTGCTCTCCCACACGGATCGTGTAGGGCTTTGTGAGCTGATTCCAGCGGGCTAACTGATGCGTCTGCACCCCCAACCTCTTGGCAATCTCACTGAGGGTGTCTCCACGCTGTACTGTATAGAGGTTACCTCTATGCCGCTTTTTTGGAGCGCTCTTTGCCCGCTTACTCCCCTCTTTTTTCTCTGGAGAGAGACGAAGGCGCTCTCCCCGGTGGATCGTATAGGGTGCGCGAATACCATTCCACTGTGCCAACTTCAGGTAATTGAGATCATACTCCATCGCAATCATATAGAGGCTATCCCCCGTACGCACACTATAGTAGCTGGGAATTTTACCCACAACCTGGGTACGATTATCCACTGGAGAAAGAGAGGGACGACTATTCGTACAGCCAACCAGCAGTATCGGGAGGATCAACAGCATGAACATACCACGCCACTGTTGAGAAAAATGTAGTTTGTCTGGCCGCCCCTCTGTCAGAACAGCTGTAACTGCCTTTGAGCCGGAATAACGGGGAGCTGGAGGGATAGGTGGCGGGACGAGGCGAACAAACGCGGAAATATCGATCATATTTCAAGGGCACCTCTAAAAATAGTGATTTTTCTGTGAGTGCAAGAAAGCACCGCACGGAGAGCCGCAGTGTACATGCGAGTACATGAGGACTCGAGTACGGAGCTGACGCAGCAATCACTGAAAAAGTGCATTTTTAGAGGTGCCCTCAAGTTTGTTCAAAGAGGTTATCTGTGATTCAGACCCCATATCACTCCGCTTATTCAGCGCTTGAGGAGCTAATGCCATAGCAGATAGTAGATCAACGCAATCACCACCAAAATCCAGCCCAAACGGATCATCCATTCACGCTCCATCTTGAGCAGCCACTCCCCGCCCCAGACCACAAAGGCGACGACCAGATAGAAACGTGCCCCCCGCCCAATCAGTGAGGCGAGCAGAAAGAGGGGGAGTGACATCGTCATAGCACCCGCAGTGATGGTGAAGAGCTTGTAGGGAATGGGTGAAAAACCGGCCAACAGAACAATCCAGATCCCATACTGATCAAATAACAGCCTAACCTCCTCAAACGAAGATTGAAACCCCCACTGCTCAATTCGAGGAGCAATCATCTCCATACCATACAGACCGATCAGATAACCAAATAGCCCTCCGACTACCGATGCAATCGTCACCAGGGTAGCATAGTGCCAGCCACGACTGGGATGAGCCAAGGTCATCGGGGCAAGCAGCACATCGGGAGGAACCGGAAAAAAACTTGACTCTGCAAAACTGAGTCCTGCCAGCAGTGGAACTGCATGAGGGCGATCTGCCCACTCTGCCACCCGTCCATTAAGCCGAATCAACCACTCCATCAACACGCTCCTGTCCGCATCGGCACAAAACGGACTGCGCCAAGATCAACCTGCTCAAACCCCTCATCTGTACGGATAAGCTCCAGCAGCTGTTGCTCCTGTCGTACCGGTCCCACCGGAACGACCATACGCCCCCCCATCTCCAATTGGTTAAAAAGGCGGGTCGGTACCCGCTCCGGCGCAGCCGTCACAATAATGGCATCAAACGGTGCCTTCTCCTCCCATCCCACGTAACCATCATCCAACTTCATCTCTACATTCAGAATGGATAGATCGGAAAAGCGCTTCTGGGCTCGTCGAATCAACGCGCCAATCCGTTCCACGGTATAAACCTGTTGCACGATACTCGCCAGAACCGCCGTCTGGTAGCCAGACCCCGTGCCGATCTCCAACACCCGCTGAGGCAGCCCCTGACGTAATAGTGCCTCGGTCATTCGCGCCACAACATAGGGTTGTGAGATGGTCTGTTCATAACCAATCGGTAACACATCATCATCATAAGCACGGTGGGCAAATGCCTCATCCACAAACTGATGACGGGGAACCTCGCGTATCGCATCCAATACCTGCGGATTACTGATTCCACGCTCCTTTAGACGATGAATTAACCGTTCTCGTACTCTTCTGGAGCGATACCCCACTTCATAGCTCATTGAAGGGCACCTCTAAAAATAGTGATTTTTCTGTGAGTGCAAGAAAGCACCGCGCGGAGAGCCGAGGAATGAGGGCGTGCAACCGCAGTGTACATGCGAGCAGATGAGGAGTCGAGTACAGAGCTGACGCAGCAATCACTGAAAAAGTGCATCTTTAGAGGTGCCCTGAAGCCACTGTTCCATTCCAGCCAGCATCGTATGCCGGGTTAAATCAGTATGTATCGGGGTTACAGAGATCCAACCATGTTCAACCGCATAAAAATCAGTTCCCTCCTCACCATCCTCTGCCTTACCCGCAGCTCCGACCCAGTAGACCTCTTTACCACGTGGGTCCCTCATTTTCACCACGGGCTCAGAACGGTGGCGTCGCCCTAGGCGGGTCACCCGAAACCCCCTGATTTCGTCCCAGGGAAGATCCGGCACATTGATATTAAGGATCGTTTCACGCTCCAGTGGATGGAGTTGCAGGCGATCCAGAACCTGTTCAACCGCGATGGCTGCCGACTCAAAGTGGTTACAGCGGTTGTCACGACAGACCAGTGAGACCGCAATCGCGGGTAGCCCCAGAAAACGCCCCTCCATCGCAGCAGCCACTGTACCGGAATAGAGTACATCATCCGCCACATTGGCACCCGCATTAATCCCGGAGATCACCAGCTCCGGCTCCTCTTTCAGTAGCCCAGTCAAGGCGAGATGAACACAATCTGTTGGCGTACCATCGACCGAGAAATGGCCATTTTCATGGCTATAAAGGTGGAGGGGATGCTCCAGAGTCAACGAGTTACTGGCACCACTTCGATTACGATCCGGGGCAACCACCACCACCTCTGCCCGCAGACTCATCCTCTGGTAGAGTGCTGTCAATCCCGGAGCATGCACACCATCATCATTGCTCAACAGTATTTTCATTGGAGGAAAACGCTCTGCTACTTCTTCGCCCCCTGCTGAATGGCTCTGAGCCGTTCGGCCCGATAATCGTTACCATCAACATTGCTGTTCTGGTCCATGTAGTCACGATGACTTTTGCTCTGATCAATCGTCGATGTCTGATCACATCCAATAGAGAGGGTTGTAATCAGTAGAAGGAGGGCAAAACGCAACAAATTAGAGATCATTTTTTATATACCTGATGGAGAGTGAATAAAACTATTAATAGATCCATATAATGACAAATATGGGGGCATTACACCAGCAGATATACCACTCTATATCAAATAGCTGTAATACCGGGTGAGGTACTAGGAGCCTGTCCGAGAAAGAGTACCTTCAGGCAAGCCTGAAAGGGGCACCATGATTTTATGTGGTTGCCGGAGTACCAGAATGAACTACGGCTTGCGAATGACAGCAGAGACAATACCCAGTATTTTTACATCCTCATTGCGTAGATAGATAGGGGACATCGCTGAGTTTGCCGGCTGTAGACGAACCCCCCCTTTTTCAATATAGAGTTTTTTCAGGGTGACCTCTTCGTTATTGATCATTGCAATCACCGACTGTCCATTGGCCGCACTCTCTTTTCGCTCCACAACAATAATATCCCCATCCTGAATATTATCGTCCACCATCGACTCTCCCACCACACGCAGGGCATAGCTCTCTTTTCTCACCATATTCCGCGGAATGGATACGCTCTCCTGCTCCTCTACCATTTCAATCGGCAACCCTGCCGTAACCTTTCCCAACAGAGGAATCTCAACCAGAGGTTCCGCAGAGAAGAGCGTCTCCTCGAGAGTCTCCCCCCACACTGGTCGTGAGGATTTAGGGATCAATAGATGCAAATTGTTATTCATGGTTCTTCCGTTATGGTTGTTCTTTTTATTTTTTCAGCTAATATACACAGAACAAAACAAGAACACAACGAAAGGAGCTCTACCTAAATTATGAATCTACCACTGACCCGTAAACAACGTGAGATCCATGAATACCTGCAGGCTCACCAGTATGAGTTTAGTGAGCGCCCCCCTACACTAGAACAGCTCTGCCAGCATCTAGGGCTGAAATCAAGAGGCTCACTACATAAACATATTCACGCACTGATTGATGCTGGGCTTGTTGAACCCATTGATGGGCTACACCGGGGGGTTCGGTTATGTCCCGACACCACTAAAAAAAATAGCTATGAACTGCCTTTCTCAGGCCGCATTGCGGCAGGCTTTCCAATTGAGGCCATTGAGGATTCGGAACGAATTGAGGTGCCCCCCCATTTGCGTACGACAAAACCCTGTTTTGTACTACAGGTCGTGGGTGACTCCATGGTAGAGGCGGGTATTCTGGATGGCGACCATGTAGTGATTGAGAAGAGGAGTAGTGCCATCAATAGTGAGATCGTGGTGGCCCTCATTGATGGGGATGATGCGACACTGAAGACGATTGAGCAACGCCCTGAAGAGGTGATACTCCATCCATCCAATTCAACTATGACAGCGATGCATTATCGGCCTGAGCAGGTTGTGATTCAGGGGGTTTTGGTAGGGCAGATGCGTAGTTATTAACCCGCCTTCCCCCTTAAAGAGGGAGAGGCGGGGTGAGAGTACAACGGTTGAGCGCCCCTTACAGGAGCAACTTAGCCACAGCTTCTACTCTCGGACAGCCTCCTACTCTGCTGGAGCAGCCTCAGTAGAGGCGCTCTCTTCTCTGGAGGGGTAACGATCCTTCATTGGAGGCAGATCTTTCAGCTTGGGTAGTGGAGCAATAGGAGCCGCTCTACGAGGATTTCCTCCCATCATTGGCCCGCCCCAACCCTGTTGTCCGCCACTCCAGGGGGTGTTATTCCCTCCCCAAGGCATGCCATTCATACCATTCATCCCATTACCGTTCCAGGGCATCTTGTTTCCACTCCAGGGACTTCCATTCCCCCCCCAAGGCATTCCGTTCATCCCATTACCGCCGCCCCAAGGCATGCCATTCATCCCACTGCTGCTCCAGGGCGTACTATTCCCTCCCCAAGGGGCTCCTCTCCCCCCCCAGGGCGTGCTATTCCCCCCCCAAGGGCTACTAAACCCATTACCACTCCAAGGGGCGCTGTTACCACCCCAAGGGGCACTGAAGCCACCAGGCCCACCGCTGCGGCCATTTCCCATATTCCAATTATTGGGCATACCCATGGAGCTTGGCCCTCCCCAATTCATGTTGCTTGGCCCATTAGGCATCCCCCCCCAGTTATCTCCCTTCATCGGCCCACGCATATCACTAAAATCAAATGCGCCTACAGTGGTTGAGAACAGCGCTGCTGCCCCTACGAATAGTGTTGCAACTGCCCCTCTCTTCATCTGTTCTGTCATGCTCCAACTCCTTTCACGGTTATTTTATTGTTAAAACAGATCATCTACTCTCATAAAATATGAATAAGCAATGATCAGGGGGACGCTATCACCTTGTGCCGCTGGTTTCAAATGCTTTCTCCTCCCCCCTTATACAAGTAATGACTTGACAGCCCACCCAAATATAATAAGAATGGATCGGTATTCTATTCAATTTAAAAAGGGGATCTATCATGAAAAATATCATTTTTGCTACCATTGCAGCCGCTGCAATTGTCGCAGCCTCATCCGCGCAGGCCAGCTGGTTTGGCAGCAATAACAATAATGGCTGGGGGGGATACGATGATGACAATGACTGGCCTGAGTGGACTCCAATGTACTG
>JABHIC010000299.1 GCA_018671205.1 Gammaproteobacteria bacterium | reverse complement strand
CATCCAGAAGCGCATCAATATCGAGCTCCTCTTCTGCCTCTGTACCATTCTCTTCTTCTGCCATAATTTGCCTGCTTGTTTTTCAGTAAGTTGCTTCTATCGCATTATCGACACATATAAATAGAACTTTACATCGCTCTACTTTCGACCATACACTCAAACTTCTCTTTATTCTGTTTGAGAGTCATAAAATTGGCTCTACAACGACCTGCTAGCAATAATAGTACCAACTGCATTGAGTCAGATTACATTACAGCCCACACTCCCCAGCCAACTGCTCACCCAAAATGGTGCTGGAGCCTCGCTTGCCCGACTCAAAATTGGTGATCAGCTACACGCTACGGTAGTTAGCCAGCAGAATGGAAAGGCAGAGCTGCGCCTGCCGGAGGGTACGGTCAGCGCCAGAACCCAGGTTCCTCTTCAGACCGGTCAACAACTCAGACTGACGGTTGCACAGCTCCAGCCTCAGGTGACCCTCTCTCTCAGCAGACCCCCACTACCGACTGCGGATGCGATGAGCCAGAAACTGCTCCCCAGTCAACAACCACTCCAGCAGGCACTACAGAATCTGAGCCAGCTTCTGCAAGGGAGTACAGGCGGAAAAGTGGGACAGGAGGCCATTCAGCGTCTGCTCCTACAGCTCCCCACCCTGGTACAGCTCTTCGACCCTAAAGTCATTAAACAGCAGGTCATCAACTCCGCTACCTCGATGGAGAACCGGCTGCTCAACGGCCGATCTGCCCCGCCTGGTGGCGACCTGAAGATGCTGTTACTGCAGGCCAAGGTACAACTACTCCAGCAGCCGGATCATGCAAAAGCAGTTCGACAGATTGAGTCGATGATTGCACGTATTGCGCTGAACCAGCTAAAATCGATGCAAAGCCAGCCCCAGAACAGCAGCCAACCACAGGGGGACTCCCCCTCCAAAGAGCCACTGCAACGTAGCTGGAGTGTAGAGATCCCTTTCATGGTCGATGACCACCCCAATCAGGTCTCCCTCCGCTTCCGTCACCATCAGGAACCAGACCACCCCGAAAAAGAGCGCTGGCATATTGAGCTCAACCTGGAACCTCCCGAGCTGGGAACCATCGAGGCTCATGCCATTCACCATCAACAACAGTTAGATATCCATTTCTTGTCGGAGAAGGCAGAGACCGCCACCCTGATCAATGAGCAGATTGAACAACTGAGCGCTGCCCTCTCTATGGCGGGGATCTCCCCCGGCACACTCTTTAGTCGACAGAGGAGCGTCAATGATCTGCCTCAGAGGCCAGATACTCCGCTCTACTCCAGTGGCTTTTCCATTAAGGTATGAGTAGTTTCACTAAGCTCCTTCATAGCGATTCCGGGGCCGTTGATAGCCAGGGATGGCTATCGTCGAGCGCACAGGGGTGTTTTACAGCGTGCCCTGGAAACGTTATGAAGGAATTTTTGAGACACTTAATATAGAGGAGACAGTTGACCATGAAACAAGAGACCCTGGATCTGGCTGTGGCCCTTCGCTATGATGGTGAGGGGGCCCCTCGCGTCTCCGCTACTGGTAAGGGGTTGATTGCTGAACAGATTATTGCGCTGGCCAAAGAGCATGATATCCCACTCTATGAAGAGCCTGAGCTGGTACAACTGCTCTCCGCAGTAGAGCTCAACGAGGAGATTCCAGAGACCCTCTATATTGCGGTTGCCGAGATTATCGCTTTTGCTTATCAACTCTCTGGAAAAGAGTTCTAGAACCTGCCAATTTGTTGTCTATTTCAGCTGGCACATGGATTGCATCCAGAGGTTTGCCGGGGTTTTACCTGCTTCACATTGAAGTTGATCTACCCTAAAGAGAAGAGCGAAGTGACCGATAAACCACTAAGTTAATCCGTTAATTACACACTTTAAAGAAGTAGGATCATGGATAAATCAAAACAACAATCTGGCAGCAACTTCATTGAACTGTACTGGCCAGCACTACTGATCACGGTCATGTCGATCATCTCCGAGATTCTATTAGGTGCTGGTGCGATTCCGATTGCCCTCACTGCGATCTCTTCCATAGCATGGGGGGTGATGGCTCTGCTGAGCAGCCGCTCGAGGGGCAGCTCTGCTGAGGCACCTAAAGAGGTGGCTGCACCAGTGCCTGAGGTGGTCGCCCCCCCTGAGCCTGTGGTGATGGCTGCACCTCCACCCACTCCGGTCAACATTATCCCTCAACTTGGAGGGATCGCCACCGAGATCGGCGATTTTATGCGCCATGAATCCACCGCTATTCAGGATAAGAGCGTCACCATTCGGGACATCATCAAGGATGCCATCACCAACCTGAACAACAGCTTCAATAACCTGAATGACCACACTCAGAAAGAGCATGATGTTGTGATCTCACTGATTGATAGTCTGGCCAGTAGTGAACCGGGGGGGCATGCCAAATCTCTCAGTTTCCAGCAGCTCTCCAAGGAGACTACGCTGGTGATGGAGAAGCTGGTTTCACAACTCTCTGTTGTGGGTCAGCGGAGTACTGAGACGGTAAGCAAGATTGATGAGATGGTTGGCCAGATTGAGGCGATCTTCACCCTGCTGACCGATGTAAAGAGTATTGCGGATCAGACCAATCTATTGGCACTCAATGCCGCCATTGAGGCCGCCCGTGCCGGTGATGCAGGCCGTGGGTTCGCCGTTGTTGCGGACGAGGTGCGTAAGCTCTCGCTCCACTCCAACCAGCTCAATGAGCAGATTCGTGCCCAGGCCGAGCAGGCAAAGGTAACGGTCGATGATGTCCGCTCCATTGTCTCCAAGGTTGCAACAGAGGATGTCAATGAGGCGCTCACCTCGAAATCAACGGTAGATAATATGATGTATGATCTGGAGCAGATGAATATCGTCATCTCTGATCGACTGGGGCAGATCTCCGGGATGATCTCGCAGGTTGATGATAACGTCTCCCTTGCGGTTCGCTCACTACAGTTCGAAGATATCGTCTCCCAGATTCTCACCCAGGTGGATCAACAGACCAGTGGCCTGCAGCAGTTTGCCGACCAGCTTGACAATACGATCAACACACTACAGGGCAATGTATCCGATGGGGGGGAGTGCCAACTGCAGCTCGGCAATCTGCAAAGTGCGGTTTCGCAAGCAAGAAACCGGTTCCAGAGTAGCAGCGCCAACAAGACACAATCCTCCATGCAGGATGGCGATGTAGAGCTTTTCTGAGCCACCCAAACCACAGATACCCATCAACACTTAACAAGATAACTCATCATGGCTAAAGACGAAAAAAAAGAAGAGGACGAGGGTGAGGAGAGCTCTGGTGGAGGCGGTATGCTGCCTATCATCCTGGGCGGCCTCTCTGTACTGCTCAACATTGGAATCCTGGTCTACCTGATTCTCTTCCCCTCTGGTGGTGATGGTGCCATGGTTACGGAGATGGGCAACAGTGTACGGGAGCTGCATGCCGATATGGTTCCTGCAATGAGCAGTAAAATTGATGCTATAGCCACCGAACTACTCCCTGGCGACGAAGATGAAGATGGGGATGAGGGTGAGGATGAGGATGAAGATGAAGAAGAGGATGATGAAGAGGATGTGTCTGACGGCGATGATGACGACGAAGAGTACGAAGAGGATAGTGAACTCTCTGAGATCTCAATGATGCTGACGGATACCCAGCTGATACTGCGCCAGCTTGCTGAAAACCTCAACACCGATACCGCCTCTATCAAGCGCTCTGTACGAGGCGCCTCAACAGCGGGAAAACAGGTTAGAAACATGAGACAGGATCTGAAACGCATTGAGAAGAAACTGGATGAAATCCTGGGTACAGGTACAGGTACAGGTGCCAAAAAGAAGAAACGCATGGGATCACAATTCCCTGAGGGGGATCTTCAGGAAGGCAGTATCACCTTCCCATAACGCAAACACATCAATAGTAGAAAAAGACTAACTGTAAGGAGCAACAAAATGCAATTCAACCGTACCACACTTTTCCGTAAACCCTTTTCAACCATCCCTGCCCTCACCTCAGCCCTGTTTATGGCTTGGGGGGGGCTGGCAAACGCCAACCCGATCTCCGCTGAAGAGACGGGCCTCTCTGAGCCTGTTCGCATCTCTGCAATCGGCTATGGTGCAGAGAGTGCTTATGAGGGGTACACGGATGGCCAACGTATGTTGACCTCCATCCGTGCCTCCAAAATGGATGCCTACCGCGCACTCTCCGAGCAGATCTATGGGGTTCGGGTCAACGGCTCCACCACCGTCTCTTCCATGGTTGCCAAAAATGACCATTTTCGGGTCTATGTAGATGCCTATCT
>JABHIC010000298.1 GCA_018671205.1 Gammaproteobacteria bacterium | reverse complement strand
TCCACCAACAACCCGACCCGCTCATCCTGTCCCAGAGATACCACCACAACCCGGCTGTACTCTGTTCCCGGCTGTCGTGCCAGTCCAAACTCAACAGAGGTATCAACAATAGTCAGCAAAATTCCACGCAGATTGATCACCCCAACCACAAAGGAGGGCGCCCCCGGAACCTTGGTAATTTCAGGAATATAGATCACCTCCTGAATCTTCAGTACCTCAATTGCATAGATCTCGCCATTCAGGGTAAAGGTGATGAAACGGTTATCTAGAAGGGCCTCTTTCATGCGGCTATCTCCTCTCCGTTCAGGCCAGAAAACTCACTGAAGGCAAGAAAATCTCCCCCCGCTCTTTTACTCACCATTGAGGCAATATCAAGAATCATTGCAACCCCACCATCGCCTGTGATCGTCGCTCCAGAGTAACCGGGCATTCCGCGCAATAGAGTACCCAGGGGCTTGATCACCACCTCCTCCTGACCAATCACCTGATCCACCACCAGCGCCAGTGCATGTCCTGCCAACTCAATGATCAGCACACGCTGCTCAGCGGAGTGAGTTTGTGGCTCCTCCAATAGCTCAGAGGCGTGGATAAGCGGGTAGGTACGATCTCTAAGTCGTACAACTTCACGCCCTCCAACCCGACCGACCTCCACAAAGCTCCACTCAAATAACTCAATAATACCCGGCAGCGGAATCGCATAAACTTGTGACCCTACCCGAACCATCAGGGTGGGCATAATGGCCAGGGTAAGCGGCACCTGAATGGCAATTGTGGTCCCTCCCCCTAACTCGGAGTCAATATCAATCTGGCCATTAAGCTGATTGATATGGGTTTTGACCACATCCATACCCACTCCCCGACCTGAGACATCGGAGATCTCCTTCTTGGTCGAGAATCCAGGCTCAAAAATCAGGTTATAGAGCGCCCGATCGGGCAGCTTCTCTACGGTCTCCTGATCCATCATGCCCCGCTTCACGGCAAGGTGACGCAGCGTCTCTGGGTTCATCCCTGCGCCATCGTCCTTAATCGTCAATAGAATATGGTCCCCCTCCTGCTCTGCAGAGAGTACCACTGTCCCTTCCGCGGGTTTACCCGCCGCCATCCGCACGTTGAGGGGCTCTACCCCATGGTCAACCGCATTCCGAATCAGGTGGATCAAGGGATCCGCAAGCTCCTCTACCAGATTTTTATCGACCTCGGTCTCCTCCCCCACAAGCTCCAACTTTACCTTGCGGTTCAGTTTACGCGCCAGATCACGAACCACACGAGGGAAACGGCTAAAAACTTTTCTTACCGGCTGCATCCGCAGCCGCATCACCACCTCCTGGATATCGGTGGTGAGTAGATTAAGATCTGAAATTGTGCGGTCCACTATCTCAGAGGAGATAGACTGTTTGAGATTCTCAAAACGGTTTCGAATCAGTACCAACTCACCCACCATATTCATCACATCATCTAAACGGCGGGTATCTACACGCACACTCGATTCTGATTTTCCGTGCTGTGGGGTTTTACCAGACGGTTTCTGCTTTGGTTTTTTTACCTCCGCCTTCTCAACTGCGGCCGGAGGAGTTGGCGGTGCGGATTGCGGCTCAGACGGCAACACCTCAGCTGCCTTGCTCTCTGGTATAACCTGCGTTACTGCAGCTACTGCCTCAACCTCGACTGTCTCTTCATCCAGGGTATCCAACAGTAAATCAAACTCGTCCTCGGTAAACTCCTTCTCCGGATCGCCCTTAAGCAGCACATCAGTTACAAATTCCGTACCGGAGGCCCCGCCAACCTCATCCTCATCACCATCCAGCCGGTCTAGTAGGGCCTCAAACTCATCCTCACTGATATCCTCGTTCTCATCAGCCTCCGCCTCCCCTCGCGTCTCAGCAATGACCTGAATCTCTGGTTTTGGCTCTGGTTCTGCCACTGAAGAAGGGTTAAGTATCGCCTCTAGCTGCTGAATAATCGTCACCGGAGCCGCCTCTGGCTCCACTCCCTCCTGTAGCGCCTCAAACATCACATTGAGTTCATCTACCGCAGCGAGAACGGGGTCCATAACCGCCTCAGTGAGCTTCAGTTTATCTTCTCGGATCAATCCAAACAGATCTTCTGAGCGATGGCATAACTCAACAATGGAGGTTAACTCAAGAAAACCTGCCCCCCCCTTGATCGTATGAAACCCTCGAAAGACCGCATTCAATGCCTCGGAGTCCTCTGGATTGCTCTCCAGTTCGACCAACTGCTCATTCAGGGATTCCAATAGCTCCCCAGCCTCCAGCAGGAAGTCCTGAAAAATTTCGCTGTGGGGGTCAAATGCCATCAATTATCCTTCGACTATCTATTTTGGA
>JABHIC010000034.1 GCA_018671205.1 Gammaproteobacteria bacterium | reverse complement strand
TGATGGGTTTGGCCCGGAGGAGAGCGTTGCGATTGAGGAGGCGGACGAGGATGGTGCTGTACCTCTGCAGGCAGCACTGCCCCTGCGGGGACACTGGGTTAATAGTGGCAGCTGGAATATAGATCATAGTGCCCCGATCAATGGTCGTCCCGACTACCGAGGCCTCTCCAGGCTCTCCACAAAGTTGTGGCTTGAGCTGGAGCAGCCCCTCTTCCCGGGGTGGAAAGTGCATGGTGATGGTTTTATGCGACATGACTTCTCCTATGCCATTCACGAAGAGAGTCACTACCCTCAGGCCGTGATCGACCAGTATCAACAGGATCTGGAGCTGGGAGAGTTGTGGTTGACGGGCTCCATCAACCCCGATCTGGATATCAAGCTGGGGCGTCAGATTGTGGTCTGGGGGCAGTCGGATTATCTGCGGGTCAATGACACCATCAACCCGATGGATCTACGTGAACCGGGGCTGGGAGAGATTGAGACCCTGCGTCGTCCACTCACTATGGCGCGTGCGGACTACTATAAGGGGGAGTGGCACTGGAGTGGAATGGCGATTGTCGAAAATCGCCCCAACCGGATCGCCCCTTGTGGGGGCGAGTTCTCTGCTACGGGGCCACTCAGCGAGGCAGAGTGTAGCGTAGTTACCGTAATAGAGCAGTTTCCGGGGGATGGCCTAGGGGAGATGGAGTGGGGGCTCTCAGCGATGGGGCGCTTCTCCGGCTGGGATCTCTCCTTCTATGCGGCCCGCCTTAACCATGACATCCCCTACCGAACGCTGGGCAGCAACCTGCTCCGTTATGCACGGGTTAACCAACTCGGTACGGCACTCAATATTGCGCAGGGCAGTTGGCTCTGGAAAGGGGAGGTGGCCTATCTTGATGGGCTGGAGTATGCCAGGGCCGGTGACGGTTCCAGGGTTGATCTGCTGTTGGGGGGGGAATATCGCGGCATCACTGATGTGACCCTCTCACTGGAGAGGGTGCAGCGCCAGATTCGCCACTATGATGCGGTGCTGATCACCTCTCCAGATTATGCCCCGGAGCGGGTCTACCAGACCCTGTTGGCCTATCTGCATAATTTTGACAACGACACCCTTCATCTCAAGGGGGTGGTCATGCGCAACGGATCGACCCTCGATGAGGGGGGCTATGAGCGTCTTTCGCTACAGTATGATCTCGATGATGTCTGGTCTATCACCACCGGGGGGATCATCTACCACAGTGGCTCAACCCCGCCGGACTGGGGAGAGAATGATCGTCTCTTTATTGAGTTCAGGCAAGACTTCTAGTACTCCAAGAATCTTCGCAACAACCCTATTTTTTGCAATTATTTATTGAAAAGATTACCCCTCATCAGGCAAGCGGGTGGTTTGTATCTCAGTGCCAAATCTGTTATACATATATCTTATAGGGGGGTGACTGGATGGAGAGGGGGGAGCGGAGATCGCACTGGAAATTACGTTGGCTGAAGATTCAGCTTGGGGTCGGCTTGCCTGCAAGAAGCCCCTTTGGTAGACAGTATCTCTCGTGCGCCGGACTCTTGCTGTTGGCTGGAGGCTTTTTTCTCCCCGCTGTGGTCTTGGGCACCGAATCAGTGGTCATTAGAGGGGGGGCATTGAAACCGGCGATAGAGGGGGCGGCATTGGGGCCTCTGCTGGTGAGGATGAGTGACTTCGAACTCTCCTCAATGGAACGATCCATTCTCACTCAGCAGCAGCTACTCGGCAGAAGCTACGTGTTGCGTGGAGAGGTGGTAGAGCAGCTAGCGCAGCTTCGCTATGGAGGGCAGCGGCAGCAGGCTGAAACGGTGTTGCTGGTTCAGCTCGACAGTGGAGACCTGCTCTATCTCCTTCCGGCCCATAATGGCCTCTTGCCCCCCTTCCGCGGGCATGAGCAGGGTGCGTGGTGGGTGGAGGTGGTTGGGGTCAAAAACAGTACTACACTGGTGACTCGCTATCTGCTACCTCCGCAGCCAGAGCCATCAGAGCCATCAGGACTATCAGAGCTATCGGAGTCACCCGCCCAGCCATTGAGTGAGCCGGGGGAGATACCATAAATGGTTTGCTCACTGAGGCATGGCTGGTTTCTGTTTCTGCTCTGGGGGGTTGTGCTCCCCAGTGAGGCGGATATTCCTGCCCGAACCCCGAGTGATGTCTATTACGAGGTGGAGCGGTTGCGGGATCAGGTGGTTACCCTGCGCCTGCTCAACGGTATTCAGGGCTATTTTCAGTCCGGAGAGGTGGTGAGTGGCAAAGCACCTCGCCACGTATTGCAGAAGGGGCTGGAGGTACTGGAGAAGATCAACCGGCTAAGAGGGATCTATCAGATGGGAGAGATCTCTATCTCTCCCTACCCCTCACGTACCATTACCCCCAATGAGGTCTATGATCTGGCCGTCCGTCTGGTGCGTGAGATGGTGCTGGTTGTACAAAACAGGGAGCAGCATCTGCATAAGAGGGGGATGGAGCAGAAGGGGCAGATATCCTATGTGGGAGATAAAAAAAGCCCCAGTGATGTCTACTATCTGTTGCGCCAGATCTCCGATGGACTGGATCCGCTGGTGGGGGTGCGTGGTTTTACTCTGGCGGAGGTTTATGCTCAAACAGAACAACTACTGGAGATGGTGTGGCTGATTCGCAGATCGCAGAACCTGTATGACCCGGTGGAGCCACCAGAGCGGAAAGAGGGGCAGTTTGTCAATTACGCGATGCAGAAAGTTAACCAGTTTAACCGTAAATTGGCGGATGAGGAGTATAACCTCTGGATGGTGCCAATGGATGTACGTCCGGTACCGCGTCGCAAGATTACCCCTACCGATCTGTATGACCTGTTGCAGAATAGCATAGCCGAGTTACAGCAGATGAAGTACCGGCTGGGGCTGGAACGTACCTTCAGTATGCCAGAGCCAGAGCCCGGACGAACCATCGATGATGTGGTCTACAATATTGAGCTGGCGCTACGTCTACTGCCCGATTTTCAACGCCAGAAACGGATACAGTTTGATCAGCAGGGGTTGAAAAAGAGGCCGGAACAGGTCTATGCAGTGGTCAACCATATCATTCAGGAGCTGGTTCACTATCAGAGACGGAAAGGGGTTCCACCGCCTGCACATCAGCAGAACGTAAGAACGGTTGAACGGCTGGAGCCGCGTCATACCTACTACAGGAGTATTGAGGTGCTGAGGCAGATCAGCAGGGTGCGTCAACAGCATGGTCTGGGTGAACTGACAGTACCCGACTTTCCCAACCGTACCATCACTCCGAGCGAGGTCTACGAGATGGCCCTGCGGATTGATCGTGAACTAGAGCTGATCTACCAGAGGGGCGGAGCTGATCTGAATGATTTTGGCATCAGCCATGCAGAAAACCTCAATCCTGATTTTTCCACTCCGCGCACCCCCTCCGATGTCTACCAACATTGGGGGCAGGTGGCTCACCGACTCACTCAGTTAGCGGGAGGGGAGGCAGAGAGCGACATCGTGCAGAGTAACCATCGGGTTCGACAGCTGTTGGCGGAGCTGCTGCTGATCGCGGACGCTCGGGGGGTTGTGGTGGATCCTGTCTGTTGTGCTGAAGAGGGTGAGGCAGTGGCTCCCCTCCGTCCACTGATTGTGGCGGAGTTGCGTAAGGTGGGGCAACAGCTCCACCGTCTGAAACAGCGGACCGGTCTGCTGACGGAAGAGCAGCACCACTATCCGAACCTGGATAAACCGGAACTATCGTGGGTCAGCGGGGAGCTGGGTCTGCTGTTGGTCAATAGCTGGCACCTCAAGCAGTATCTCGGTATCTCCCAGTCGGTAGAGAGTAGAGCGCTGCGGAAGCTTCATATCGAAGGGGGGATGAAGTTACAGGTTTACCGGGGGTTACAAAAGATCAGCGGGGTGTTGCAACAGTTGTTAGGGACTTCAGAAGAGAGCAGAGAGAGCTGATGAGACTTCAACTGCCGCTCAAACTCTCCCTGCTCACCCTCTTTATTGCCGGTGGTGGCCTGTTGTCACTGGGGGTTCTGGTCTGGACCGATACCAGCCGACTGCTAGAGGAGGAGGCACTTGGTCGTCTGCAGGAGAATGTTAACCAGGGGCGTACACTCCTTGGGCGAGCCTTTGATACCGTAGAGGGGGATCTTCATCTGTTGAGGCAGTCTCAGGCAATCACGGGTCTGATTCGTGCTATTGAAGGGGGGGGGGTATGATGATCAGAATAATGAGACCCGAAAAGGGTGGGAGAGGCGCCTGCAGCTGCTCTTCCGTACGGTGATGATGCAACGACACTACTATAGCCAGATACGGTTGATTGGGTTGGCAGAGAGAGGGCGTGAGCTGGTGCGGACAGAGCGTCAGGGAGGGGCGGTGAGCGCGATTTCGGCAGGGGGGCTGCAAGAGAAGGGGCAATACCCCTATGTGCTTCAGGCGGCAACACTTTTGGAGGGAGAGGTCTACTACTCCGACGTCACCCTTAACCGGGAGCAGGGGCGTATCGTTCAGCCCTGGGAACCGATGTTGCGTCTCTCAACGCCGGTATTTGACCCACACAGCGGAAAACCTTATGGGGTAGTTGTGGTGAATATTAACTTTAACCACTTTACCCGTCCCCTGAACCAAAAGGTGCTGGAGGACTCTTTTTATCTACTGGCCAACGCCAGTGGAGAGTATCTGATTCACCCTGAGAAGGAGAAACTTTTCTCCTTCGAGATGAATGGGCGAGAGGAGAATTTGAGTAAAGACTATCCTGAGTTGAACCTGCAAGAGATGAGGCTACAGTGGCAGCAGAAGGGGGCAGTGGGAGAGGAGGGGGTCACCCGAATGATGGGGGCTCGTGATGTCGGCGTGAGCCTGCTCCCCTTCCACTTTGATTCCCGCCAGCCTGAACGTTATCTGTTGCTCGGCACAGAGGTATCCAGCCAGGTGTTAAGAGAGAAGTCCGAGGGGTTTCGTGATCGATTGGTGATGCTTATTCTGTTGGTGTCGGGGGTTCTAACCCTGGCAATGACCATTGCTGTGCGACGGCTGACCCAGCCTATTCGTGATCTGACCCTGATGGCAGAGCGGGTCTCTCAGGGGGATGAGTCGGTAGATATTGATATCTCTGGAGGGGATGAGGTGGGTGATCTGGCCTCTGCATTTTCCATTATGCTCAACCATCTGCAGCAATCTCGCCACTTCTCTGATCAGATCATTGCTACGGCACCGGTGGGTATGGCGGTGCTCTGTGATAAAAAAATAGTGGTCGCTAACTTCCGTTTCACCGATCTGCTGGGGAGCCAGGAAGAGGGGGAGGAGATTGAGAGCTATCTGCGGGCGAGCGGTCTGGATGCGAAGCTACTGCTCCGGATTCTACTGGCGATCCGTCTCTCGGAGATGGTTGAGGGGGTGGAGACTAAACTCCGGGGGCGCGATCTCTCCTTTACCCTGAGCCCGATTGAGCAGATTGAGAAGAAGCATTCTGGAATGGTTTTTGAAGAAGAAGAAGAAGAGTTTTGGCTGCTATTAGTCGATGATGTCACGGAGGCGCGCCTGGCGGCTAAAAAGCTACATCAGGCATCCTCAGAGGTGGCCTATCAGTCGGGAATGTCCGAGATGTCTACCACGGTACTCCATAATATTGGTAATGCAATTAACTCAATTGGGGAACAGACCTACCAGCTGGATAAGGGGCGTAAGGAGCTGGTTGAAATCGCAGATCTTTTGCAGCAGCAGATAGCGCTTGTCGAGACTGAGCTAGAGGGGAGCGCATGTAGTGCGCTCCCCGCGCTGCAGCAGGTGATGGTGATCTTCCGGCGTACCCCGGAGATGTTGCATGAGTTGGATGAAGAGGGGTTGAGAGAGAATATTGGGAATATTCGTACGGGGGTGGGCCACATCACCGAAATTGTTCGGGTACAGCAGACGCTGGTAAAGGAGGGGAGCAATGCCTCCTTCTCACAGAGTTTCGATCTGCTAACGGCGATTCATGATGCCCGCTCAATGCTTTCGGTCTCGCTGGAGAAGCGAGGGATCGTGTTAATGATAGCGGTGACGGTTGATGAGGTCTCACTGCCTCGTAACCCCTTTCTGCAGATGGTGGGTAATCTGCTTAAGAATGCGATGGAGGCGATTGATGCCAACCCAGAGGTGAAAGGGCAGGGTGTGATTGATCTGCGGGCAGAGATTGAGAGAAGTGACAGTGACTATTTTGAGATGCGGATCTCTGATAATGGTTGTGGAATTGAGTCGGAGCGGTTGTCGACCATCTTCCATTTTGGGGAGACCGATAAGATGGAGGGTAGTGGTTTTGGGCTCCATTCGGTGGCTAATTTTGTACAGTCCAATGGGGGGACCATTCGGGCAGAGAGCGATGGGCCGGCAGAGGGGGCCACTTTTGTGGTTCGTCTACCGGTCAGCAGTGGAGACAAAAATCATGACT
>JABHIC010000297.1 GCA_018671205.1 Gammaproteobacteria bacterium | reverse complement strand
TAAGTGTCATAAGCGAATCATACAGCCATTAACTATAATGTTCATAATTTTAGGAGTCAGCCCGATTTTAGATTACCGTTTATTAACGGCATACGGGTACGCTTCTTGAGCTCCACATAAAAAAACAGGGCGCTAAAAAAGCACCCTGCTGATTTACTAAGTAGACATAGAGTATATCAGAATTCTGCCCACTCCGAATCACCCCCAGAAACGGGTTGCGCTGAAATTGAAGCGGGCTTCGTCGCAACGGCTGTTGGCTGCGCCTCGCTGGACCCACTACGCGCTATTTTCGGTGCCGCACTGCTCTCTGTGGATGGGGAAACAACTTCCGCAGAGAGATCAACCCCCTCTACAGAGAAGAAGGAGACCAACCCCTTCATCCCCTTCGCCTGCTCACTCATCGACTCACTGGCTGTCGCAGCCCGCTCTACCAGCGAGACGTTATCCTGGGTCAATGCCTCCATCTGGGCGATGGCATTATTAACCTGATCAATCCCGGTGGTCTGCTCTGCACTGGCTGCTGCAATTTCAGCCACAATATCACTCACCTTCTTAATACTGTGAACAATCTCCTTCAGCGAGTGGCCCGCTTCATCCACCAGCTCCGCCCCCTCTTTCACCTTATCTGCACTATCCGCAATGAGTGTGGAGATCTCTTTGGCCGCATCCGCACTACGCTGTGCCAGGGTACGAACCTCTCCAGCAACCACTGCGAAGCCACGCCCCTGCTCACCGGCACGCGCTGCCTCAACCGCTGCATTGAGTGCCAGCAGATTGGTCTGAAAGGCTATGCCATCAATTACATCAATAATATCGGAGATCTTCTGACTGGATTCAGAGATCGCATTCATCGCATAGGTGGCACGCCCCATCACGGCCCCTCCCCCCTCAGCCAGATCTCTTGCTCCAGTCGCCAACTGATCGGCCTGCCCTGCATTATCTGAGTTCTGTTTCACCGAGGCTGTCATCTCCTCCATACTGGCTGCGGTCTCCTCAATGGATGCGGCCTGCTCCTGGGTTCGTTGACTCAGATCCGAACTGGTACGATAGATCTGTTCACCCGCCGTAGCAACCAGCGTCGCTGACCTTGCAATCTCGCCAATCGCGCCAGATACCTTGTCTTGTGAGGCGTTAATTGCCCCCTGCAGCACCCCAAGCTGTCCGGGATGATCCCCTGCAACACGAGAGGTCAGATCACCTTCAGACTGTGAAACCGCAACCTCTACAGAATCTTCCAATGCCTCACTCAGTGCATCCAGCGAACCATTAAGGTGCTTTCTCAGTCCGGCAAGGTCTCCGGAGAGTGCAACCTCAACCCGGGCAGAGAAGTCCCCTTTGGCCACAGCACTCATCACCTCATCGATACTGCTAATCGCACTATTGAGACTGGAGATACTGTCATTCACATTCTGCCCCAAATCAGCAAGATCCCCTTTGGCATCACTCTCAACCAGGCGGTCAAAATTCCCCAATGCCACATTCTGCATCACCTCACGAATGCTATTCACTGTACCGTTGAGTCCATCGACCGTCTGGTTGATACTATCTCGTAGCTCAGCCAAATCCCCTTTGGCATCCGATACCACCCGGGTGTTCAGCTTTCCATCGGCCACCTCTTTCATCCCCTGCCGAATCGCATCAATATTGATCTGCAGGGTGTCCATCAGTCCATTAAATCCGGAGGCCATCTGCCCCAGCTCACTCTTGCCATAGTCGTGACAACGTACCGAAAAATCACCGTTTTCTCTCAAACGCGCCATTAGGGTGACAATCCCTGTCAGCGGAACCGTCATTGAGCGGGACAATAGATACCAGACAACCAGAATAACGAAGAAGATCAGGCTACTAACAGTGACCACAACCAGGGAGCCATCCTTGATCATCTTTTGTGCTTCAACACTGGCCCGGTCGATCTGCCCTTTTTCTAACACAACAAAATCATCAAGTGCCGCCAACAGGGTAGTTTGCAGTTCTGCACCTTCATTCTGTAGCATCTCAATTGAGTCCTCTCCGAAGCCATCCATGATATTCTGCATCATCACATTCATCACCGGAAAGGTGGCTGCAGAGCTACTACGGATCCGATCCATCACTGCCTGCTCTGCATCATCACTGATCAGATCGCCCAGCTGTTTGATCAGTGCCGTATAACGGACAACGGATTGATCAAACACCTCTTGGTAGCTTGTCAACTTCTCTTCATCCTCGGTCAAAAGCATATTACGAATAGCCTCGGCCCGTTTTCGCCCCTCATCACGCACCTCACTGGCAACCTGAATCTTGACATTATAGTCTGAGACGATCTTGGTGAGCTGCTCCCCTAACTCATCCATTTTAGTCATCACAACCCCGCCCCCTATCCCCGAAAGAAGCAGTAGCACCCCAAATGAGGTGGCTATGCGTTTGGCGATAGACAAATCCCTGAAAAACTCTCCCATGATACTCCCCCTTAATTTATTTTTTTATCCACAACACAACCCTGCTCACTACCGTACAACCCTCTATTCTGTATTAACCTCTACTCTCGCATCACTATTGCCAGGCCCCTCCTTAAAGTAGGCCAACTAGGAGCCTCTCTTAGAACAGGTCAACCTCTCCCGAGTTATCCACCTCGTCCGCTTTTCGCTCTTTATTCTGACTCGCTAACTGGATCGCCGTTTGAATATCCTCTCCATCCATGATCGCCTCATACATACTGGCCTCATCTACCATGCTATAGGTCTGCCGGATCTGCTCTCTGAGCTCATGCCACTGCTGGTGAGAGGGGGAGGCCACCTCTTTGGAGTCTGATACCAATTCTGAGAGACCTATCAGACTGCTGCTGACATGTGACAGCCGTTGAGTCAGCTTATCATAGAACTGAAAAGCGACGATTGCCGCCCCCACCTTCTCGGAGACCAGATCTACATTGGTCTGTACAGTCTC
>JABHIC010000296.1 GCA_018671205.1 Gammaproteobacteria bacterium | reverse complement strand
GTTGAATAGCAGACCTCGCAAATGCTTAGGCTTCAAAACCCCTTATGAGGCGTTCAAAGAAGCCACAGGATTGGATGTGAAAAATTTACTGGGTTATGCACTTATCACTTGAATTCAGGATGAATAAAAATATTGTAAAACCGATTCTGGCACTTTCATCAGTAACGCTGCTCACAGCATGTCAAATGACTGAAAAGAAGTGGGAGCAAATTACTGAGAACCTTGCATCAACCACCACCGCAGAGGTTCCAGGAGTGGCTGATCAAAGTAACTGGAAGGTCATCAGTTACAAAGAGATAACTCAAGAGCCCGTTAGAGAAGCTGCCACAATTATGTGTCCCCCACTGCCTCAGGCAGTTCCAGGGGTTTGTTATGCAAAGATTTCACATGATCCTATTTACAATATCAAGACAATCAGTAAGTTGAAGGAATCGGCGACTACCAAACTTGAAGTTGTTCCAGCTGAGTATGAAACAGTAGAAGAGAGCGTTCTAGTCAAAGAGGCGCATGATGAGCTTGAGGTTGTTCCCGCTACATATGAATGGGTTGATGAAGAAATTCTAGAAAAGCCTGCATATGACCGAGTTGAAGAAGTCCCTGCTGTATATATTACTGAAACTCATAAAGTACTGGTTTCTCCATCTAGGTCAGAATGGAAAGTAGGTACAGAGACCAATATCCAAAAGGTTGATCATGCTACCGGTGATGTAATGTGCTTGATTGAAATCCCTGCAGTTTATGAGGATAAAGAGAGCAAGCGTATGGTAAAAGAGGCGACCACTCGCAAGGTTCATGTTCCAGCTGCATATAAGAACGTTAGGAGTAAAGTTGTTAAGACAGCTGAAACAACACGGGTAGTTAGACAAGTTCCTGCAGAATATAAAGTGATTGAAGTGCGTAAGCTTGTTAAGCCAGAGACTGAGAAAGTTGTAGAGGTTTCTGCTGAATATCAGGATGTTGAGATAAAAGAGCTTGAACATGAGGGTCGTTGTGAGTGGCGTCAAATTTTATGTTCTGTAAACGCTACTCCAGACCGTATTAAAGAGATTGAGATGGCTCTCAAGGCGGCTGGTCAAAATCCTGGAATGATAGATGGTGTAATGGACGATGATCTGTTCAATGCCTCGCGCAGTTATCAGGAACATAACGGTATATCGTTAGACCCATCGACTCTTGATATAATAAATATCGATACTGTCAAGGCGTTAGGAATCAGTTATTAATCGACTGTTTTTTTAACGATATTGATCGACGTGGCTGATTATCTATAGCGGATAAAATGCACTGATAGTTATTTGAGAGAGGGTAATTATGGTATTTCATAATTACTCTCTTCATTGTTAAACAACCCGTTCGTCAAACTACTGAGAAAATTATCCCATCTTATATGGGGTACCAAGAGTAGTAGCACTCTAGCCACTCAACAACCTAACTCCATGCCCCACCGGTCATTTTGACTGCTGGGGTTTTTTACGTCCCCGGTTCATGGCATTGTCAACACCAAGAAGGAAGCCAAAAAAAACCCGCACAATTTATGTGCGGGTTTATGAGTAGGGAGAACCTTCTCTTACTGGGCAGGTGCGACTGGAGCGCCATAATATGGGGCATATGCTGGGCTAGTCTCAGTGCGCAGGTCACTCTTACCGTCAAAACGGGCATTCTCAGCAGCGTCCATGTCGGCTTCCATGTTAGAAGAGCCTTTGCCGGAGGCATTTACAGTCATACTGAAGTTACCTTCAGCATCGGCTCTGCCTTTACCAGCACCACGTCCACGACCATCGAAAGCACCATCGGCGCTACCAGTTCCATAACCAGACTGGTTGTCGTCTCCACCAAAGAAAGCAGAAGCACTAGATGCAACAGCAACAAGTGCAATAGCAGCGATAATCTTTTTCATGATCAAATCCTCAATAAAATAAATAGATACAAATAAATCTGTTAAGACGTGGGTGATTGTATCAATATTCAAGAACATTGTCAATCACTAAAGTAGAGGCTTTGCTGTCATTGTGAAAATGAGAGTTAATGACTACCTCCTGTCAAAACAAGGTCTAGGTGGCTGTCCGAAAATAGAGAACCTACTGCAAATCCCATAAAGATCATAATCTGAGCTTATCGATCTCGTTAAATAGCGACACTATTCGCCTCAATCAATAAACTCACCTTATAATCTTTCTGTGATTTTCGCTACGGCTTCTATTCTCGGACAGCCACCTAGTGGCGAAAATGGCGCATTCCGGTAAAGACCATCGCCATACCATGCTCGTCCGCTGCCGCAATCACCTCCTCATCACGCATCGACCCACCGGGCTGGATGACAGCGGTAATCCCCGCCTCATGAGCAGCATCGAGCCCATCACGGAAAGGGAAAAAAGCATCAGAGGCCATCACCGAACCGGGTACCTTCAGTCCGGCGTGACCCGCCTTGATTCCGGCGATACGAGCAGAGTTGATACGGCTCATCTGGCCTGCACCAACACCGATGGTCATCTGTTGGTTGGCATAGACAATCGCATTGGATTTCACAAACTTGGCTACCTTCCAGCTAAAGAGGAGATCACTCATCTCTTGTTCGCTGGGGGCACGCTGGGTCGCTACACGAATCTCGTGGCTGAGTAGCAGATCGGCATCCTGTACCAGCAGCCCTCCATTGACCCGTTTCATGTCCAGTCGTGGTTGCTCTTCTGCCCAGGAGCCGGAGACCAGAAGCCGAATATTTTTCTTCTCACTCACCACTGCAGCCGCCTCATCAGAGACTGCGGGGGCAATAATTACCTCAACAAACTGTCGCTCAACAATGGCACGAGCGGTCTCACCATCTAGCGGTTGATTGAAGGCAATAATGCCCCCAAAAGCGGATTCAGGATCGGTTGCATAGGCACGATTATAAGAGTCCAGCAGATTTTCACCATAAGCGACCCCACAGGGGTTGGCATGTTTGACGATGACACAGGCGGGACTCTCATCAAACTGTTTTACGCACTCCAGGGCGGCATCGGTATCACCAATATTATTGTAGGAGAGTGCCTTGCCCTGAATCTGCCTGGCGGAAGAGACGGAGCCCTCAGTGGCATCACCCTCCACGTAGAATGCAGCCATCTGGTGGGGATTCTCCCCATAGCGCATCTCTTGTGCCTTGATGTACTGGCTATTAAAGGTGTGAGGGAATTCCGACTTTTCGCCCTCGGCATTAAAGAAACCGAGGTAGTTGGCGATTGCTCCATCATAGTGAGCGGTGTGTTCAAAGGTCTTAACCGCCAGAGCAAAACGGGTGGCCTCATGTACAGCTCCTCCATTTTCTTTCATCTCATTGAGTACTCTGGAGTAGTCAGCGGCATCCACAACAACGGTGACGGCATTATGATTTTTGGCAGCCGCACGCAACATCGTGGGGCCCCCAATGTCGATATTCTCAATGGCAGTGGGCAGGTCACAATCCGGGTTGGCAACAGTCTTCTCAAAAGGGTAGAGGTTGACCACAACCAGATCGATGGGGAGAATATCATGTGCCGCCATCACCGCATCATCGGTCCCACGTCGCCCCAGCAGACCTCCATGCACTTTAGGGTGTAGGGTCTTTACCCGACCATCCATCATCTCAGGGAAACCGGTGTAGTCCGAGACCTCAGTCACGGTGATACCATTCTCAGTCAGAAGTTTTGCTGTCCCACCGGTCGAGAGGATATCCACTCCCTGCTGAGCCAGCTGCTCGGCAAAATCAACAATGCCGCTTTTATCCGAGACACTGATCAGTGCGCGTTTAATTTTCATCCGTTAAATCCTTGAAATATGGTTAGGGGTTTTTCTGGTTGGGAAACCGAATCTGGTAATGGTCCATCTTTTTCTTCAATGTGTTGCGGTTAATCCCCAGCATTACTGCGGTACGGGACTGATTTCCTCCACAACGCTCCAGAGAGAGCTCAAGCAGGGGCAGCTCCACCTCATGGAGAATGCGCTGGTAGAGATCGTAGGTCTTCGCCTGCTCCAACTGGTCGAAAAAATCTGCCAGATTACTGTAAACACAATCTCTCAGTGAGTTACAACGTTTGTCTTGGGTGCTGCTCATGCGGCTTTATCCTCTTCCTTTCGGATAATCTCATTAAAAAAATCATGGGTCATACGTAGCTGTTCCCGGGTTGAGTCGACCCGGTTGACCCGCTGGCGGAAAGCAGCACCGTGGCACTGCCCCTTGCTATACCAAGAGATATGTTTACGGGCAACACGCACGCCGGTATATTCCCCATAGAAGTCGTAGAGGTTGTTGAGGTGGTCAATCAAAAGATCACGGATCTCAATGCTATCGGGCTCTGGAAGCAGATCACCCTGCTGAAGATAGTGGAGGATAGAGCGGAAGATCCAGGGCCGACCCTGTGCGGCTCGACCGATCATCAGTGCATCGGCACCGGTCTGCTCCAGTACCTCAGCCGCCTTCTGTGGTGAGGTAATATCCCCATTGGCAATCACCGGGATCTGAATAGACTGTTTGATTGTGGTGATGGTCTCATACTCCGCCTCTCCCCGATAGCCATCGGCACGGGTGCGTCCATGAACCGCTAGCGCCTGGATACCACTCTCTTCGGCAATCCGTGCAATAGATAGAGCATTGCGACTTTCGTGATCCCAGCCGGTGCGAATCTTCAGGGTCACCGGGACCTCAACTGAACCAACTACCGCCTCGAGAATATCACCCACCAGCTTCTCATTTCGCATCAGTGCCGACCCGGCAGCCACATTACAGACCTTCTTGGCGGGGCACCCCATATTGATATCGATAATCTGAGCACCATGATCGGCATTGTATCTTGCCGCCTCAGCCATCAGCTTGGGGTCTGCACCCATGATCTGTACAGAACGAGGATCATCCTCCCCGCGGTGGTCAGCGCGTCGCTTGGTCTTCTCACTACCCCACAATAGAGAGTTGGAGGAGACCATCTCTGAGACCGCCATTCCGGCACCCAGATTTCGGCAGAGCTGGCGAAACGGGCGGTCAGTAACCCCTGCCATCGGGGCTAGAATCAGATTATTGCTGAGTATGTAGGGGCCAATCTGCATGGGGAGTCCATCGCATGTTCTGCTTAAAAAGGTGGCAAATCATACGCTGAATGGAGGCCAGCGTCGATCTTTTTAAGGGCAGCTACAGAGGGGGTACTCTCTTTACGGATGATTTTACCTGCTTGGCTCCCCAGCAGCTCAAGGCCTGGTAGAGTTTTTCTACCTCGATCGGCTTGGTAAGAAAG
>JABHIC010000295.1 GCA_018671205.1 Gammaproteobacteria bacterium | reverse complement strand
TGGTGGAGATCGCCCCCAGCATCAACCTCTCGGAGAAGACCCGGGCTCAACTTCACCAGTACGCCCTCGATATCACCCGCCATGTCCACTATACCAATGCCGGAACCGTTGAGTTTCTGGTGGATAGTGAGGAGAACATCTACTTCATTGAGGTCAACCCACGGATTCAGGTTGAACACACCATCACTGAAGAGGTGACCGGAATTGACATTGTTCGCAGCCAGATTTTCATTGCCGCCGGCTATCCACTGGACGGTGAAGAGATCAATATTCCCTCACAGGATTCAGTAACCTGCAGCGGGTATGCCATCCAGTGCCGAATTACCACTGAGGACCCTGAAAACAGCTTCCAGCCTGACTTCGGTACCATCATCGCCTACCGCAGCGCGGGAGGGTTTGGTATTCGGCTCGATGTAGGAGCCGCCTATCCGGGAGCCCATGTCTCCCCTTTCTTCGATTCAATGCTGGTCAAGGTCTCCTCTTGGGGACGCAGCTTCACCGGAGCCATTCAACGCATCAACCGGGCACTACGTGAATTCCGCATCCGTGGGGTAAAAACCAACATCGGTTTTCTGGAGAATGTTCTGGACAATGAGGTCTTCTCCTCCGGGCAGGCCACTGTCACTTTTATCGACAACCACCCGGAGCTATTTGAGATCCGCTCCTCATTTGACCGCGCCACCAAGACCCTCACCTATCTTGCCAATATCTCCATCAATGGCAATCCCGATATCCAGGTGTGCGATAGCCGTCGCCATTTTCGTAAACCAACACTCCCCCGATTCAGCCGCTCAACCCCCTACCCCAAAGGGAGTAAAGACCTGCTCGATGAGCTGGGTGCAGATAACTTTGTCTCCTGGATCAAGGATCAAAACCATATTCTCTACACCGATACCACCATGCGCGATGCCCACCAGTCGCTATTGGCAACCCGGGTTCGTACCCGTGATATGGTCAAAGTGGCCGAGGGGTATGCCAAAAGCCATCCGCAACTCTTCTCTCTGGAGATGTGGGGGGGAGCCACTTTTGATGTCTCTATGCGCTTCCTCAATGAGTGCCCGTGGGAACGGCTGAAGAAACTACGGGCCGCTATCCCTAATATTCTGTTCCAGATGCTCTTCCGTGGCTCCAATGCTGTCGGCTACAAGGCTTACCCGGACAACCTGATTGAGCGCTTTATTATCGAATCATGGGAGCATGGTATTGACCTGTTCCGCATCTTCGATTCGCTAAACTGGATCGAGGGGATGAAACAGTCCATTCAGGTAGTGCGTAACCAGACCGGCGGGCTCGCTGAGGCGACCCTCTGTTATACCGGAGATGTACTCAATACGGACGCTTCCAACCGCTACAATCTTCACTATTACACCGATCTGGCAAAACAGCTGGAGGATGCCGGAGCCCACACCCTGGCGCTCAAGGATATGGCTGGGTTACTGAAACCCTTTGCGGCAGAGATGCTGATCCCTGCACTGAAAGAGGCCGTCGATCTACCCATCCACCTCCACACCCACGACACGGCGGGGGTTCAGTCCGCCACCCTGTTGAAGGCGATAGAGGCCGGTGTCGACATTATCGATACCAGCCTCAGCTCGATGTCCGGTCTCACCTCACAGCCTAACCTCAACTCGATGATTGCCATCATGCAGGGGCATGAGCGAGAGCAACCTTTTGATCTGGATAACCTCAACCAGTATGCCAACTATTGGGAGGATGTTCGGGAGCTGTACTACCCCTTCGAATCCGGACTGAAGGCGAGTACCGCTGAGGTCTATGACCATGAGATACCCGGTGGCCAATATTCCAACCTTCGCCCCCAGGCTATTGCGCTCGGTCTGGAACATAAGTTTCAGGAAATTAAAAAGTACTACGCCATTGTAAACAAGATGTTTGGCAACATTGTTAAAGTTACCCCCTCATCAAAGGTGGTGGGTGATATGGCCCTCTTCATGGTCTCTAATGGACTCACAGAGACGGACATCATGGAGCGCGGCGAAACCCTCGCCTTCCCCGACTCCGTGATCGAGATGTTCAGAGGGGATCTGGGACAGATGGAGGGGGGCTTCCCGGAGCAGCTCTCCAAAATCATCCTCAAAGGGGATAACCCATTAAAGAAGCGCCCCAACGCCTACCTTGATCCGGTCGATTTTGAAGCGGAATTTGATGCCTTTCAGCAGGAGTTTGATGCCCACCAGACCATGCTCGACTTCCTCTCCTACAAGATGTACCCCGAGGTCTTCACGCTCTTCTATCAGCTGGTTCAGGAGTATGGTGAGATCTCTTACCTCCCCACCTCCGCCTTTTTCTACGGACTCAATATTGATGAGGAGATTACCGTTGAGATTGACCAGGGGAAGATGATTATCATTCGACTGCTCTTTATCTCTGCTCCTGGCGAGGATGGGATGCGTACCGTCAGCTTCGACCTCAATGGACAGACCCGTAACGTGCGGGTACGTGATAACGCTGTGGTCTCAAAAACCCAGGTCAACCAGAAGGCCTCTGGAGATCATGAGGTGGGGGCACCCCTACAGGGTAAACTCTCTGAGGTGGTGATCAAGGATGGAGAGAGGGTCTCCAGGGGCGATCCGCTATTCGTGATTGAGGCGATGAAGATGGAGACCACTCTGTCAGCCCCATTTGATGGAACCATCAAAAAAGTTCACCTCCAGGCCGGGGTGCTGGTGCAACAGGATGACCTGATTGTGGAGTTCAAGTAGTCCCACCACTACTGAGTATAATCACCCTGTACCAGACGGACCCCTTTATAACTATACTTGAAATTACTACCGCTATACCCAGAGGAGAAATTGAGGCTCCAGCCATAAATGGATAGAGTCCCAGAGGAGGATGAGGTGGCA
>JABHIC010000294.1 GCA_018671205.1 Gammaproteobacteria bacterium | reverse complement strand
TCAGATTAATGGCAGCAATGAACTCTATCTATATCAGAATGGGCAGACGATCCCGCTGACCCCAAACACTGATTGGCAGATGGACTTCTTCTTCCCGGATGACTTTAACAGTGTAGTTTGGGGAAGTTGGGAGAGTGATGGTATCCGTTTCGCAGCTCCGCGCCTTGATGGAGGAGTTGAAAAAGCCACCATCGATACTGCCCCGTTTGAGGGGCAACTACGCCGCATCATCAATGCCGACAGCGGTAAACTATATGCGGCAGTAGAAAAAAAGAACGAAGCCCAGAAGAGTGTGCTGGCTCTCTACCAAGTACTCCCCTACGACACCACGCCGAAGGCTGAGATCCCCATCCCTGCTGGCGGATGGCAGGAGTTGATTAAACGTACCCCCTTCCAGATCTCACAGGGCTACCTCTACTATCTAGATGTCCACGATCCATTCGATGGATTCGGCCCCCGTGAGGTGATTCGTAAGCATAATCTCGAAGATGGAAGTAGTGAGCTACTATTAACCAGTGGTCGTTTTGAACTCTACGGCTGGAAACTCTCAGCTCGCACCCTCTTCTTTGCAGGATTCGACTACGCCACCTCCAGCTCAATCACAGGCCGCATCAATACTGACCTTGCGGCACTTGGTGTAGAGGAGTCGGAGTATCTGCAAATTGACTATACCGACTCCGCCTTCAGCGCCACTAACCAGATTAACGATATTGAACTACTACTGGCAGTTGATCAGGAAAGTGACAGTGATGATCCTCTGACCATCACCTCGGGGCAGTCCACCGACCTGCGTACCTCAATTGAGCTTGCCTTCAGTCAGACAATGAAACGGGATACCACACAGGAACGTATCCAGCTCTATTCGGTGGGCGAGAGTGAAGAGCTGATCTCAACCCTGCAGGTCTGGTTTGGAAAATCCCTCCATCTGATCCCCGACCTTGATGTCAGTGGGTTATTCGACAGTAACGGTACCACTCCACTCAACGAAGATAGTGACTACCGTCTCTTCTTGAGTAGCGGTATCAGAGACTATGGCGGCAATCTCTACAACAGCGGCTTGGTCAAGCTGATTAACTTCACCACCGACAGAGCCGTTGATCCACAGGTGCCGGATGGTGGAATCAGCGTACAATACAACCGAACCCCACCATTGAGCTATGACAGTGCACTTAATCTGCTGGAAGATAGCACCTATGAGAGCAGTCTGGTGGCCCTCTCATTAACTCAGTCACCACTGCAGTATACCATCGTCACTGAACCGGCACTTGGAACCGTTACACTGATCAACTCCAGCACAGGAGCCTACCGCTATACCCCTAACCATAATAGCTACGGTGATGACCTGTTCACCTTTAAGGTTAATGATGGAGGCAACGACTCCGATATTGCCACAGTCTCCATCACCATCAATCCAGATAACGATGCCCCCACAGCGCTTGATGGTGCGTTCAGTATTGCAGAGGATACGTCACTTACAGAGCAGAAGCTCAGGGCCAGTGACGTAGAAGATGATGATCTCACCTACACTATCGTTACCCTCCCAACCCAAGGTGATCTGACACTAATCGACGAAAGTGGTGGCCTGTTCAGCTACACACCACATACCAATGCCACTGGTGCCGACAGCTTCACCTTTCAGGTCAATGACGGGCTAATCCTCTCCAATCTCGCAACCATTACCCTGACCCTCAACTCCACCAACGATGCTCCGCTGGCCACCGATGGCATTCTCACCCTCGATGAAGACAGTGGAGCCACTGAAGGGGTCTTGAGTGCAAACGACATTGAGGGAGATGCCCTCACCTTCACCATTGTTACCCAGCCAGAGAAGGGCGTGGTAACGCTACTGAACGAAGAGAGTGGAGCATACAGTTACACACCGAATACCAATACCACAGGCACCGACAGCTTCACCTTCCAGGCCCATGATGGCAGTGATAGCTCCAATATTGCCAGTGTACAGATCACCATCCACCCAGAGAATGATGCTCCTGTAGCAGTAGATGGAGGGCTAACCATCGATGAGGATAGTAGTGGCAGTGGCACTCTCATAGCCAGTGATGTTGAAGAGGATAGTCTTATCTATACGCTGGTTACCCTGCCAACTCAGGGGACAGTAACACTTGCTGAGACAGATCCAAGTCTCTTCAGCTACACCCCCAATGAGAATGTCATTGGTACGGATAGTTTCACCTTCAAGGTTAATGATGGGGCTAATGACTCCAAAGATGCTATGGTTACAATCACCATTACCCCAATAAATGATCTGCCTGTTGCTCTAGATGGTGCCTTCAGTATCGCTGAAGATACCGAGAGTATCGAACAAATTCTTGGTGCCGGTGATCTTGACGATGATGCACTCATCTATACCGTCGTCACTCAACCAACCAAAGGTACCGTGGAGATCACTGATACAACTTCAGGCACCTATAACTATAGCCCGAATGCCAATGCAGAAGGCACAGACGGATTTACCTTCAAGGTTAATGATGGAACAGCAGATTCCAATACCGCAACGGTTACGATCACATTGAACGCCACCAATGATGCACCGGTTTCCACCAATGGCACACTTACAATAGACGAAGATAGTGGTGCTGCCTCTGGTGTTCTCAGTGCCAATGATATTGATAGTGAAATGCTCACCTATACTATTGTCACACAGCCGACCAAAGGGATCCTGGCGCTCGTTGATGAGAATAGTGGTAGTTACAGTTACACGCCGAATAGTAACAGTAACGGTGCTGACAGCTTCACTTGGCAGGTGAGTGATGGAATCGACAGCTCTACTATTGCTACAGTCAACATCACCATCAACGCGGTTAATGATGCACCAGTCACCTCCAGTGGAATCCTAACAATCAACGAAGATGGTAGTGGTGGCGGTACTCTCAATGCAGTCGATACCGAGGCTGATTCCCTCATTTTTACCATTATTACTGAGCCAACCAAAGGTACGGTGACTCTTTCAGAAGAGGTGGCTGGGGAATATAGTTACGCACCAGACACTAATGAGAATGGCACCGACACATTCACATTTAAGGCTAATGATAGCAATAGCGACTCAGATGTAGCTACGGTCAC
>JABHIC010000293.1 GCA_018671205.1 Gammaproteobacteria bacterium | reverse complement strand
CCACTTTACATAAGGTGGCACTACACACCATCAACCAAACTTATAGACCCTCCCAAACCAAGTGGGCGTCCTTTTAGTTTTCTTTTAGTTCTGACGACTCACTGTCGCAAGAGAGTGAATCCTTCTTGATTATTCGACGGAGTATTCGTGCTGCAGGGGAAAGTGCTGAGTAAGTGCTCAACAGCAAACTACAACAACATCCAATCAGTAGACTGCAACACACTACCACTCACCGCCACATCCACTGTTCTGGCATCAGAATGCATAGGGACTACTGAGTAGGCCAGTGAGTTGGTCACCTCCGTATTGAAGGCCACTGCATAGCTACCAAATACCGCATTGCCTGTAAGACCTGCCAGTATACTCCCTGCATCCAGCACCGCTTTACCACGCGCTGCCTCTGTCGCTGCTGCGGTTAACAAGTTATTTAAGGCACCCTCTGCTACAACAGCTACATCCCCCGTCATCTGTGTATTGGCAATGATCTGGTTGATCACAAAGGCGTCTTCAGAGAATTGTGACTGACTCTGTATCATCACCGCTGCTGCCGCTTCAACCCCTTGCTCATTAGCAACCTTGCGATAGCTCTCTAGTACGGCATAACCGGGCTGCTGATCAAACAGTAGCTCAATCATTCTAACAATCTGCAGATCTGTTGTGTTGCTCACACTAGAGAATGATGGATTCAGACCATCCAGCACCATCTCTTCACTGTTATTGGCTGACCACGTCTGGATATTCTGTGCTGACGCAGATGAAAGAGCGAGCACTCTATTCTGTATTGAGGTCTCTGTTGCTTGCGATACCAGCCCCAGAACAACATCTACCCCAGCACTATTAATCACTACAGGGCTACCACTTTGCCCGGGCATCACATCGAGGTCATCGCTGAAATAGAGCACATTCTCTACAACCTGATCCACAGTACCGCTACTGTAGTAGAGCGTATTACCCCCTTGATCCGTAGGGTAACCGACTGTGCTTAACGTATAGTCAGTAAGGGTAGAGGGCGTAGAGACATAGCCCATCTCCACCCATCCAGTGACATAGCCGATATCATTACCCAACGATATCAGCCCATAGTCATCCGTTAAGGTGCTGTTATTCTGCCACTCTACTGTTGCAGAGATCGTACTCGCATCAAATACTCCAAAGGGCTTCTGGTCCAGATATCGGCCCGGTGTCACCTGTATCTGTGTTGCTGCACCGCCGTGAGCTGAGCTGAATATGGGATCGCCTACCGTCAGCACATCGTTAGGACCAACCATCAACCCGCTGCTCTGTACTACGGCTCCATCAGAGAATTTAGCTGCCACTTGGACGTAAGCAGAAAATGGGGTTGCACCTGCGTTTGTTGTGATCGCTACCCGATCATCATCACCTTGAATTGCCACTACTCTATTCCTTTAGATCAATGCTCTACAGCAATCTCACCCTTCAACGCTGTGGCATAAGCATTACGTGCCGTCTGCATGATCGCTAACTGTTGCTGAATATCAGCTATCTGACGATCTACTGCCTGCATATTGGTTAACTGTGATCTGGCTGCATCGGATAGATCGTTGAGCTTGATCTCTTGGCCATCGATATTGATGGTGAGGTTAGCTGCTGCTGTTTCTAGACTATTTTCTGACATTTTGGTTTCTCCTTACTCTGAGATCTCAGCCTTTAGTGCATTTGCATAGGCGTTACGTGCCGTCTGCATGATAGCGAGCTTCTGCTGTAGACCAGCAACCTCTTGGTCTACTACACGGATATTTACGATATGGTTCTTGGCCACCTCTGAAAGATCATCAACATTGTACTCTTTGTCGTCGATGGTCCATGTTTGTGGTGCTTCACTCATTTTAGATTCCTTATTTAGGTTGTTAATTGGTTAAGATAGTATGAGGGTTGTGAAATGAATTTCAATAGCTTGTACATTAAAAAACCCCCAGCACCGCTAAGTGATGAGGGGTTTAAAATAACAAACCGACCACAATCAAGTAAGCAATTTAACCAAGCGCTCCTTGAAGAAAATCGCCAGCATTCCAGCAAAAATATACTAGGAAAGACGGTCAT
>JABHIC010000292.1 GCA_018671205.1 Gammaproteobacteria bacterium | reverse complement strand
CTCGACTCAATCAGATGGAGACAAACTCATGAGCCAACACGCCATTCAGATTGTTTTAGACACAGACGGGAACTGCACCTACGGTAGTTTCGGCCACTTCATAGGTACACCCGAACAGATGCTTGAAGCCATACAGGCAATCAAACCGCATCTACACAAGCTGCACGAAGCAGCAGACAGGCATATAGCCGAGCTGGCTAAGCTGGAGGCTCATTACTCAGAGCAGCATGAAGGAACCATTGAGGAGGCACAACAATGAGTAACGGATTCAATACACTCCTCAATGCTGACCGCCTACTGGGACGGCTCAACTGCCAGTCAGCCGCACTGACACCCACCCAGCAGACCAACACCGAAGAGATTAGCAATGCAGCAGAGAACGAGAAGGAGGTTATGCTTGCTGGCCTCTCTACTCTCGGCGAGATAGTCGCCTGTGCTGACCAAGAGGAGCTGCAATCGATGGGTGTTGACCTACGCCAGATCGGCTGGCTAATCCACAACCTGACTGACCTGGTGTATCAGCTAGATCACCTACAGCAGAATGCCGACTACAGGCTCAACAGAGCCGCAACCAAAGGCGGGTACCCACCAAGCTAGTCCAGCTTAGGGACTAGCTCCCACCCATGTCCTATTATTAGTAGGACATGGATGGGGAGTGGACTCTAATTGTCCGAAATTCGGACTTTTAAAAACCGGCTATTCTAAATACCCTCAGTGAGGGTATTTTAAATACGGGTCTCACCCGCATTTAAAACCTCCGTTTCAAACAGAACAATCCAACCCTATGCCAGGCATAGTGTCGAATGTTTTAAAAACGCTAAACCCATCAACCCCCAACTCGCTCACCTTCAATAGTCACACCCTCAGACTTCTTGCCAAGATTGATACTAATCCGAACCTCATCATTAACTTTCGCTTTGTCCTCAGTGAACAGCCCAACCGATTTACCCAACAATTCCCACGCCTTCAGGGCGGTATTTTCACTCTCTGATTTCGTATGTTCAAAAATCCCATGAAGGATTTTATCTTTGGTGATTGACCCGGCTACCGCTGAAGCTGCCAACAGAGCGGCAATCTCTCTCTTTACCGCCTCTTTCCGAAGCAACCGCGCGCTGTTTTGACTCGCGTGCATTGCATTCTTGGGACTAAATCCAGCCCCCCCGTAGCTATCTCCGCAGGGCTTACCGGCTGCCACCAGGACACAAAATCGTTGTTCCCTAATGGTCAGACCATTCTGTAGATGCAGCTTTTCCCTGTACAGGCCTTCGCTGCGCTCACCCATTGCGTCTCGTGCCTTTGAAAGCTCAGTCCTCTCTGTGTCACTGAGGAACGTCTCTGGCTTCAGTAACCGCGTCTGCCGTTTCAGCTCCTTCTGCACTGACGGTTTCGCCAACAACTGCCGCGCTCGGTCATACGCGCTCATATCGCTATTGAACCCATAACCAGACTCTTTCAGAGCCCGGGTTCGGTCTCCATGGGCAACATATCCAGCGCAGAACCGCGCTTCCTCAACCGTCAACCCATCAAAAACCTCAATCCGCGGAGTCATCGGTTTTGCCTTCTTTTTATCTGCCATAAATCACCTCATTTGCGCCTTAATTGCTTGATATATATGAATAACTGTACTACACTGTAGTACATAACACAAGCGTATCAGGCAGCAAAAGGAGCTACGGAAATCACTATGAAAACACCAGATTATGAACTTGCCATTCAGTGGCTCCACCAAGAGCAAGCGGCTCTCGTTGAGGGTATAGCTCAGCTCCAAGATGAGCTACATATCCACGTAACCGACCTTGCTCTGATGATTGGCTCTACTGAGCATGAGAAGAAACTTGCAAAGAAGTCGTTAATTGAAGCCCTGGTAGCTGAACTCGAAGTTAACGAAAGAACGCTTGGGCTGGTCGATTATGACCTGATCATATCTGAGCTAACAGAGAGGCAAGCAGCACAGGCCGACGCCGCCTAATGCCACAATCAAAGGCTGCCTGCAGAGCGCAGCAGTGGCGGGGGCGCACCTCTCTCGTTCGG
>JABHIC010000291.1 GCA_018671205.1 Gammaproteobacteria bacterium | reverse complement strand
TGCTGCCACTTCCCCTCCTCTAACCACTCCAGTGCCTGCTGATCGGCACAATAGTCCATCAATATCGTCCCCCACCCCCGCTGACGATAGGCATTGACGAGCTGAAGCGCCAGGGTGCTTTTACCTGAGCTCTGCTGAAAACTGAGTATCAGAATTCTGTCCACTGAAAAAACCTACGTTATTTATAAGAAGTGACTGATTAATATACGCTCAGAATTGGAAGAGTGCAAATTTTAGGCAGCAGCCACGAGCCCTATTTTCTAGGAGCTTGTCCTAGATAGGGCCAAATGACGCTGGCGTACCCCCTCAAAAAGGACAATGCCGGTGGCTACAGAGACGTTCAGGCTGCTGACAGAACCTGCCATCGGTATTTTCACCAACTGATTACATTGCGCCTTGGTGAGCCGCCTCATCCCTTCACCTTCGGCACCCATCACCAGTGCCAGAGAGGGCGTGAGGTCAGCCTGATAGAGCAGATCGGTCGCCTCTCCGGCCGTGCCCACCACCCAGATTCCAAGGTCTGCCAACTTTTTTAACAGACGCGCCAGATTGACCACGGTCACAAACGGTACACGCTCTGCTGCTCCAGAGGCTACTTTTCTCACCACTGGCCCCATCCCCGCAGAACGGTCACGTGGCACAACCACAGCATCGACTCCTGCAGCCTCAGCACTACGCAGACAGGCTCCCAGGTTATGGGGGTCAGTAATCCCATCCAATATTAATAGCAACAGTGGATGGTCGGCCTGCTCAACCAGGTCCAGCAACCAATCCTCATCATAATGACGCTGAGGCTGCTGGGTAACCACTTCTACCACTACGCCCTGATGTGCAACACCGGCTGCACATCTGTCCAGTTCACGCCGGGAACGCTTGCAAATTTCAACCCCACGTTTTTTAGCCTGCCGTAATAGCCCTTGCAGGCGTTGATCTCTACGACGCTCATCCACCAGCAGACAGTCTCCGGGTTGGGCCTGCCCCGTCCTCAACCAACTATCTACTGCATGAAACCCTACAATCAACTGCTCATGTTCCATCTCATTTTCCCTTGATACCCATTTTGAACCGCAATTCCCCACATATTTTCCATGAATTAGGGTTGGAATAGTAAACTTAATCCGCTAGAATATGGAAAACGGTAATGAGAACCCTTATCATTTTGATTAAAGTCAATAATTGACCTTATCTACACCAATAACAGTACAGTCCTAATAACAGTATAGTCAGAGAGGAGCAGCAGCCATGACACTAGACCATCTACAGGCAGGCAACCGCGGAAAAATCACCCACCTTCTGGGAGAAGAGATTATGCAGATACGCCTCTCCTCCATAGGACTCATTCCCGGTGCAACAATCACGATGGACCATACCGCCCTACTTGGAGACCCCCGTACCTATACCGTTCAGGGAACTCAGGTCAGCCTACGTAATAGTGAGGCTGAGATGATCGAGATCGCTGCTGCCTGATCTTCCAAAAATCTAATCTAGAATAGCTGCCGTTGCAAGGGCGGTGGTGAGCATTCAGCACTCCCCCCCTCCAAGCCCCCCCTATATCCCTCTAATCGTAGAGGGATAATGATACCTTCACCCTTTTCGAGACCTCCTAAACATGAGCACAAATGCTCCCATTCGGGTTGCCCTGATCGGCAATCCTAATACCGGCCGTACCACTCTTTTTAACCAGATCACCGGCGAGAAGCAGGCAACGGGAAACTATGCCCGGGTCACCGTCTCCAAAAGCAGCCAAACCGTAACCCATCAGGGGCGAGAGATTGAGCTGATCGACCTCCCTGGCGTCTATATGCTCAACAGCAAGACGGATGAGGAGAAGGTTACCCGTGACCTGCTGCGCAACGAGTGTCCGGATATTGTTATCAATGTCATTAACGCCGGTAATCTGGAGCGCAACCTGATGCTCACCACCCAGCTCATCGAGATGGGGCTGCCCAGAATTTTTGCCCTCAACATGAAAGATGAGGCCGATAGTCAAGGCGTCCGTATCCATTGTGACACCCTCTCCAGCCTGCTTGGTGGCCCCGTTATAGAGATGGTCGCCCGTGACGGTATGGGTATCGAGGCGCTGATGGATGAAATTGTTCGCCACTCTGAGAAGCCTTCCGGTACCTGCCCAACCGTTAAAATTGGCTATGACTCCCACCTGGAGGAGGCGATCCAGCGTACCTCGCAACACCTGACTGATCTCCATCCAGACTCAATGAGTCCAGAACAGTCACGCTGGACTGCAATCAAGTTACTGGAGGGAGATACAGAAATTTTGGGGGATGAGAATGACCACACCCAGCTCGTCGAGAATGTTCAAAATGAGCGTACTACGCTCCAGCAACAGCACAATGAGAACTCTGAATCCCTGGTACTGAGTGGTCGCTACGGCTTCATCAACGGCCTGCTGGAGGAGGCGCGTGAGGTAGAGACAGATACCCTGATGAACCGGGTCAACCTCACCCGTGCCATTGATGGTGTTCTTCTCAACCGCGTTCTCGGACTCCCCCTCTTTCTCGCATTCATGTGGGTGATGTTTGAGACCACCTTCACCCTCGGCACCTATCCGATGGACTGGATTGATGCTGCTGTAGGTGCACTCTCCGACAGCCTTAATGGTGTACTCCCAGAGAGCCTGTTCAAAGACCTTTTGATCAATGGAATTATTGCGGGTATGGGGGGAACGATCATCTTTCTTCCCAATATTGTCATTCTGTTCTTTTTTATCGCGCTGTTCAGCGAGACCGGTTATATGGCGCGTGGCGCGATACTGGTTGACCGTATGATGCACAGCTTTGGTCTCCACGGTAAGGCCTTCATCCCGATGATCACTGGTTTTGGTTGTAACGTACCGGCAATCATGGCAACTCGTACCATTGAGAATCCGAAGGATCGACTGGTCGCCATTCTGGTCAATCCATTCATGAGCTGTTCTGCCCGTCTGCCGGTCTTTGTTCTGTTTGCCGGGGCCTTTTTTGCAGAAAATGCGGGCAGTATTCTGTTTGGTGTCTACATGGCCAGCATCTCCATCGCTCTGCTGACCGCCCTGGTACTGAGCAAGACGCTCATCAAGGGTGCCAATACAGCCCCTTTTCTGATGGAGCTTCCCCCCTACCGTATGCCAACCTGGGGGTCGATCTATATCCATATGGGACGTAGTGGTGCCGAGTTTCTGAAGAAGGTGACCGGTGTGATCCTGGTGGGTTCGATCATTATCTGGTTTCTGCAGACCTTCCCACAGGAGATTGAGCTGAGTCAGGATTATGAGAGCCAGATTTCCACACTTCAGGAGTCTTCAGAAAACCCGGCAGCTCATCAGGAGATTACCCAACTGAAGCGCGCACAAGAGATTGAGATTCAACAGGGACGCTATCTGGGACAGGTTGGTGATGTCATTCAACCCCTCTTTTCACCACTCGGTTTTGACCTGAACGCATCCATTGCCCTGCTGACCGGTTTCGTGGCCAAGGAGGTGGTGGTGGCCACCTTCGGGGTGCTCTACTCTCATGGAGATGAGGCCAACGAGGAGAGCAGAGGACTGCGTGATTCACTGGCCTCATCGATGACGCCAGTGACTGCGATTGCATTTATGATCTTCACCCTGCTCTATGTCCCCTGCCTTGCCACTATTGCCGTCCTCTACAAGGAGACACAATCACTGGGGTGGACTACTTTTTCCATCGGTTTGTCACTCACATTGGCCTATACACTCGCCCTGTTAGTGACCACATTTGGTGGAGGCCTTCTGTGAACGGAGAGCTGACACTATGGGATCACATCACCCTGCTGGGGGCTATGGTCGTGGTTATTGGCTATATCATCCTGCGAGTTCGCATCGCACTCAACCCTAATCAGGGTGGGTGTGGCGGCTGTGGCTGCTCTGAAGGGGGGGGAGAGTGTGGGGGTACCCCCTCTGTCTCCACAGTATCTCCCCCCTCCTCCAAGAGGGAAGGTTAGAAGAGAAAAAGGGGGGGGTGACTATTTCACCCTCTCCGCAAGCTTGATAGAGAGCCCCTTAAGGTCACCTCCCGCATATTTAACTCCGAGCCAGCTATAGCTCGCAAACTTGCCTACACCGCTAATAACGCCTCCTACCCCCTGCCTCACACCACCATAGAGGACGGA
>JABHIC010000290.1 GCA_018671205.1 Gammaproteobacteria bacterium | reverse complement strand
TGGAGTAAAATCATCATTTAATAAGATCACCTGGTAGCGGACCGGCTCTTTTAGTGGTGTCGATGCCTCCTGTAGATCCAGCTCATCTCCCTGTTTGGGCTCCATCTCTTGACCTGCCAACGTGATTACTCCTCATCCTTAATCTATCGTTAGGGCACCTCTAAAAATGCACTTTTTCAGTAATTGCTGCGTCAGCTCCGTACTCGAGTCCTCATGCACTCGCATGTACACTGCGGCTCTCCGTGCGGTGCTTTCTTGCACTCACAGAAAATTACTATTTTTAGAGGTGCCCGTTACTATCTTCTGCTTTCTCATCCGAATATACTACCGATCCGGCACAGTTCCTACCCCCTATTCCTGTGATTATTCTTTTCAATAAACCCTATAATGTACTGACGCAGTTTCGTGATCCCGATGGACGCCCCACCCTGGCGGACTATATCCCGCTAAAACAGATCCATCCTGCGGGTCGACTAGACCGTGACAGTGAGGGGCTCCTGCTACTGACCGATGATGGAAAACTACAGGCTCGTATCAGCCATCCTAAACATAAGATGGAGAAGTGTTACTGGGTTCAGGTCGAGGGGATACCGGATGAGACCGCTCTGCAACAGTTGCGGAGGGGGGTAACCATCAAGGGCGGAATAACAGCTCCGGCCAAGGCCTGCCTCATCCCTCCCCCCGAACTATGGCCGCGCAATCCTCCAATCCGGGTGAGGAAGCATATACCAGACAGCTGGATCGAGTTGCGTATCCGGGAGGGAAGAAATCGCCAGATCCGACATATGACCGCGGCTGTCGGTCACCCCACTTTGCGACTTATTCGCCATACGATTGGCCCCTGGATCCTGGATGGATTAGCCCCCGGAGAGTGGCGCAAGAGTGATAACCAACTAAACCATGAATAGCGCTCCACCCTCGACCAGAGCAGAGAAGATCATTATTGGTCTCTCCGGTGGTGTCGACTCCTCGGTAGCCGCCAAGCTGCTGCTGGATCAGGGGCACGATGTAGAGGGGCTATTTATGAAAAACTGGGAGGAGGATGACCACAGCGGTTACTGCAGTGCAGAGGAAGATATGGCGGATGCCCGCGCGGTTGCTGAACAGCTGGGCATCCGGTTCCACACTGTCAACTTTGCCCACGAGTACTGGGAGCAGGTCTTCAGCCATTTTCTACAGGAGTACCGTGTCGGTCGGACCCCCAACCCCGATGTTCTTTGTAATAGGGAGATCAAATTCAGGGCTTTCCTCGATCATGCAGTTGAGCTGGGGGCAGAGGCCATTGCTACCGGCCACTATGCCCGTATTCAGGCCTCAGCAGGCCGCTACCATCTTCTTAAAGGGGGTGACCACAACAAGGACCAATCCTACTTCCTCCATCTGCTGAACCAGAAACAGCTCTCCTCTACCCGCTTTCCACTAGGGGAGCTGGAGAAAAATGAGGTACGGAAAATCGCAGAGCAAGCCGGTTTGAGCAATGCAAAAAAGAGGGATAGCACGGGCATCTGCTTCATTGGAGAACGTGATTTCCACCAGTTTTTAAGTCAATATTTGCCAGCCCAACCGGGCCCCATCCAGACCCCGGAGGGAGAGACCATTGGTCAGCATCAGGGGCTGATGTACCACACCCTTGGACAACGCAAAGGGCTCGGTATCGGTGGGCTACCCCACTTCAGCGAGGCCCCCTGGTATGTGATCAAGAAGGATATAGAAAATAACATTCTGATTGCCGGCCAACAGAAAGACCACCCACTACTGATGTGCCAACAGATTGAGTGTGAACCGATCCACTGGATCACCGCCCCCCCAACGGTGCTCCCCTTCCACTGCCAGGCTCAACACCGCTACCGACAAGCGGATCAGACTTGCACCATTACCCGGAGCGACGCTAGTGGTGCCACCATTACCTTCCTAAAACCCCAGCGTGCCGTCGCCCCAGGGCAGTCCATCGTCTTTTACCAGGAGGAACAATGTCTCGGCGGTGGTGTGATAAAATAGAGGCTATGATAAAAATCACACGACTACTCCTTCTCTTCTCTCTCTTCACCGCCACGGCAGACGCTATTGAGCCTCCCGCCCAAGAGATGCAGGTTACCCACTCGGTGATCAAGATGAGGCTCGCTCCTTCCGTCACTATTCAGGATGCGGCTGAGGCAATGCTCTCCAAGGCAGCGAACCTCAACCTTGCACTGGTGGGACGACAGCACCCCTCAAAAGCGCTGCAGAACAGGGGAATAGACTCCCCTCACATTGAGATTTTTCAGTTCTGCAACCCGGAAGATGCCGCTAAAATGGTACGTCACGATATCATCTATGCCGCCTATATGCCCTGCAGGATTGCGCTGGTTGAGGATAACCACGGCATGGTCTGGCTCACTACCCTCAACCTCAATATGATGATTGCCAAAAGTGACCTGCCCGATGAAATCTACCGGATTGCCGTATCTACCAATACAAAAATCATGACCATCATGACCGCTGGGGCCAATGGGGATTTCTGATGAAACAGCTAGGTGCCCATGTCAGTGTTGCAGGGGGAGTAGAGAATGCCCCTCTTAATGCCCACAAGATAGGGGCCAAAGCCTTCGCACTATTCACCAAGAATCAGCGTCAGTGGCGAGCCAAGCCTCTCACAACCGCACAGATTGATGGCTTCCATAGTGCGATGGAGCAATACAGTTACCGAGCAGAGCAGGTCCTGCCCCATGACAGCTATCTGATCAATCTGGGACACCCGGAAGAGGAGCCGCGCGCTAAATCACTCCACGCCTTTATCGACGAGATGGAACGCTGTAGCCAGCTAGGACTGGATCGTCTCAATTTTCATCCGGGAAGCCACCTGAAAAAGATCAGTGAGGAGCAGAGCCTAGATCGGGTCGCTGAATCACTCAACCAGGCACTGGAGCAGACCGAGGGGATCACCGCAGTGATTGAAAATACCGCCGGGCAGGGCTCTAATCTGGGGTACCGTTTTGAGCATCTGGCGCACATCATTGAGAAGGTAGAGGATAAATCCAGAATCGGGGTCTGTTTCGATACCTGCCACGCCTTTGCCGCTGGCTATGATTTACGCACCGAGGCCGCCTATAACAGCACAATGGATGCCTTTGAAGAGATTGTGGGCTTCCATTATCTGTGCGGCATGCATATCAATGACTGCAAATCAGCTTTTGAGAGCCGGGTGGATCGACACCACAGCATTGGGGAGGGAACCATCGGTCTGGAGGGGTTCCGTCTACTGATGAATGATCCCAGGATTGATGAGATCCCGATGGTCCTGGAGACGATCAACAGCGATATCTGGAACCAAGAGATCGAGATGCTCTATGGGATGGTTGAGTAAGCCAGGAAACCTCTGACTCACCCTTTTCCACCCAGAATTCAAGACTATTGAGTCTTGAACCCTTTAGATGGGTTCGGACGACCTATTTTCTTTTCTTATTGAATTTCTTCTTCTTTTTCTTCTTTTTCCTGATCTCTTCGGATTTAGGCAGAACGAAGTCTATCTTTCTCTCATCGAGATCCACACGCGCCACCTGAACGGAAACCGTATCACCCAAGCGGAATTTGTGCCCGGCCTGCTCACCGGTCAACTGATGACGAATGGGGTCAAAATGGTAATAGTCATTTTGTAGCGCCGTAATGTGCACCAACCCATCTACAAAAATATCATTCAGGGTCACGAAGAGACCAAACCCTGTGACGCCACTGACCACCCCAGAGAACTCCTCTCCAACATGGTCGATCATATATTCACATTTAAGCCAATCCGTGGCATCACGGGTAGCATCATCTGCCCGGCGTTCCGTAGTGGAGCACTGCTCCCCCAGACGAACGACTGCCTCCCTTTCATAACGGAAATCTCCTCCATTACCACCATCTAGCAGGTGGCCAATCGCGCGATGTACCAGCAAATCAGGGTAACGGCGGATGGGTGAGGTAAAGTGGGCATAATTTTCATGAGCCAATCCAAAATGGCCCACATTTTCCGGGGAGTAGACCGCACGATTGAGGCTACGGAGCAACACGGTCTGAATCAGGCTGAACTCCGGACGATCTCTCGCCAGATCGAGCACCTGAGCATAATCCCCCGGTAGTGGCTGACTCCCTCCTGCCAGCGTTAACCCAAATTCACGTAAAAAGAGGCGCACATCATCCAACCGATCCTCTCCTGGCTGCTCATGAACGCGGTAAAGCGTCTCCACTTTATTACGTTTGAGATAGCGTGCGGCACTAACATTGGCGGAGATCATAAACTCCTCAATCATCCTGTGCGCATCATTTCGGACGGTAGGCACAATGCGCTCAATTTTCTTATCTTCCCCAAACAGGATCTGTGTCTCCACCGTATCAAAATCAATGGTACCCCGGCTATTTCGGGCCTGTTGCAGTACCCGATAGAGGTTATGTAGCTCCTGTAACTGTGGCAGGTAACGGCTGTACTGCTCATCCAGTTTATCCAGCTTACCATCCAGGGCATCGGCCACATCATTGTAGATCATCCGCGCTACTGAGTGCATGACCCCACGATGAAAGCGGGAACGGGTGATCTTCCCTGCACTGTTAATTTGCATCTCACAGACCATACAGAGACGATCCACAGCAGGGTTAAGCGAACAGAGTCCATTCGAGAGAGACTCCGGCAACATTGGCACAACATG
>JABHIC010000289.1 GCA_018671205.1 Gammaproteobacteria bacterium | reverse complement strand
GGGTTCAGTCGTACCAAAATTCCGCCAACAAATCCGCGATGGAGGCCCCGTTACACTTACCCATGCAGACATTACCCGTTTCTTTATGACGATCCCTGAATCAGCTCAACTGGTGATTCAGGCCAGTGCAATGGCAACAGGGGGCGATGTCTTTGTGCTGGATATGGGGCAGCCAGTCAGGATTCATGATCTTGCAAGGCGGATGGTGGAGCTATCCGGGTTAACCGTAAAGGATGAACATCATGTAGAGGGAGATATAGAAATTGAGGTGACCGGGTTGCGGCCCGGTGAAAAACTCTATGAAGAGTTACTGATTGGAAATGACCCGAAATCCACCCAGCATCCCCGAATTATGAAGGCACATGAGAAGATGCTCCCTTATGACCTCCTGCAAGAGAAGTTGGGTGCGTTGGAGGCAGCACTCAGCACCAACGATGTGCTTTTAATTCGTCTTCTGTTGCAGGAAATCGTATCCGATTACAGCCCGAATTCTAATGTCGTTGATTTGGTTCATCTAGAGCAAAACAAATAACCGGGGTCAGGCTTCCCTTGTTGTGGTTATTGCGGGGGTGGAGGGGCAGAGATGCTTATTTGTGATTTTCTATAAATTCACGACAAATTTTCCAGTCTGTTTTGTATTGATCGGGTAATCGGACTCGTTTTCTTCTGGATAGAATCTCAGTATATCGGACCATCTTCTCAGAGGGGAAATTTGATGGCTGAGACTGTTTGACACTTGATAGCAGTGGCTGGATTCTTTCCAGCAGTTGAGTGATCTTCTTTTTTTGCTGTGATATGAATTGGTTACGAACTTCTATCGCAGTTTTGTCGCTTTCTGTTGATGCAATTTGGTTGAGTAGCCCTTCCCATTGAGATGTGGTGTTGGGGGAGCGCAACCAGGCAGGTACTTGTTGGATCAGTGATGCACCTCTCATTGTTGATTGCAGTGATGTGCCGATGCGGCGTATATAGCCCCGTTTAATGAGTAGTTCGATGGTATCAGCACGGGTTGCCGGGGTACCAATCCCGGTTGAGTGTTTTCCCGCTTGCTCCATCGCTAACAGTAGGGTGTAGTCATTGTGGCGTGGAGATGGCTCTGTTTGTTTCCTAATCAGTTTAAATTGGTTGATCTTGAGTTGTGTCCCTCTGAGATTAATCGGCGGCTGTTCGTCGATGGAGTGTCCAAACGCTGCGGTCCAGCCAGGCTCTTTAATCTGAGTGCTTTGATGGGATAGATTTATCTCTTTTCCTGTTGGCAGGGTGATCGTGATCTGAAGTATTTGCTGGTTGAGTGTCGCTGACGGATAGAGTGCCTGAAGGTAACGACGACAGACCTCAAGGTAAGCAGATCGCTCTCGATGGGTGAGCAGCTGTAGCTGTGGTGGTCGGGATGTGGGGATGATCGCCCAGTGAGCGGTGGTATGTGAATGATCATCACTGAGTGGTAAATGGATATCGTTAGATTGATTTCTACATCTCTTGGCCTGAGTAGAGAACTCTGGAACCTGACTAAGGTTCTTCAAGATCTCCTGTTGCTCAGAAGAGTGGATATGACCGGGAGGAAACTCTTGGCTAGGGGTGCGTGGATAACTAATCATCCCCAAGTCATACAGCCGCTGGATCAATTGATTGGATCGGTTGGCAGTGTGTGAGAATTGCTGCTGGAGTACACCGTGCAGACTAACCAATGAGTGGGGTTTTGGTGGTGAGACAGTGGGGTGATCTGTGGAGATTGTAGTTTTCTGTTGAACGGTTCGTGGATAGCTAATCAGACCTTTTCGATAAAGTTGTTCTGCACTTTTCTGACTCTTATGTATGCTCTGTGCTTCTAGAGTAAGCCTCTTTTGCAGTGATGATAGGGAGTGTGGTTGAGTGCTTTCTCCTTCAATAGGAGTGGTTGTCGGCTGCTCAACGACATCGGCCTCATTGACCTGCTTGAGTGCGGATAAAATCAGATGGAGCTGAACAGGATCATCTAAAGTAGTGTCATCATTTCCAGAATTCATAGGTGGATATCGACAGTTGAAGCACTCCTCTCCAGTGTCAAAGGTGAACTTGATCTGATAATACGCTTTCGCGTGATGTTTGCGAATCTCTTGGTCACGCTGCACCACAAGATTGAGTGTGGGAGTCTGTACTCGACCCACTGAGGTAACCCCATTTTCATATCGGTTAAGGCGGGTATACCCTATTGAGAGGAAGATAAAGTACCAGTCAGAGTGGCTTCGTGCTTGGGATGCACGGTAAAGAGACTTGGTTTTATGGGTTGGTAGTAGGTGCTCTATTGCTTTACATATGGCGCTGCGGCTGAGCCCTTCCGTTAGCCATAGGCGCTGAATAGGCAGAACGCATTCAAAATAGTTGATGATGTTGTAGGCGATCGCCTCTCCTTCACGATCTGGATCCGTAGCAATGATGATCTCTTCTGATTGTTTGAGTAGTCGTTGGATTGTACCGAGATAACTGGATGCTTTTCTGGAACCGGTATATTGGTTCCCATCACTCAGTGGTACCAGCTCCGGTTCCGATACAATTTTTGTAATCTGGGTCATACGTTCTACAGGGGCATATTCCAGTAGATGACCTGCCGCCCAAGTGAGTGTGAGTGGTTGTTCATTGAGAGTACCGTTGATCTTTGTTTGTGGTCTTATGCAGGGCCACCCCATTGCCTCAGCAATCTTAATTGCCTGGCTGCGTTTTTCGGCCAGCATTAAAATCAAGAGGGGATAAACCTCCGAAAGAGTGACGGTACCACACAATCAGCGCGGTGGGAGGGCTCCCAGTAGGGAGGCTTCCATCCGGTTACATCACGTCTTGAATAACTTTTCTTCCTGTTGGGGAGCTGATGCCAGATCTCATTGGGGATCGGGCGCATCGGCTCCCCTTTTTCGTTGTGGAGGGAAAGATCTTCTTCAATTGGGGTGATGTGGACTCTTCCAATTGCACCATGGCCCTGGTTGGTTTTCTTTCCAATCCCAAAAATATTCTTCTTGATGAGTGTTCGGCACTGCTCCCCATCACCATGCCCATAGAAGAACACTCCTTCGGATGCGATGGTTTCATACCGGTCTGCCCGTGAGCGGACGTCGTGTTGTTTCTCCTCAAACTTGAAGGCTGTTTTTTGATAACTGCCATCCTCCCCGGTGGGTGCATAAAGATAGGGATCGATATCCCTCTGTAGAGTAGAACAGATATTGTGATCTCGATTATGGATGAAGTCCCCGTAGTGGATCAAGCATGAGCCATGCCAAACCCCGTAGCTGTTACTCAACGGGATTTGGGTGTGTGCGATGGTCAGGTCCCTATGTTGACGGTAGAGTGCAACGGCAAGCAGTGCATCCAACGTGGTATAGGGGCTGGGGATTATCGGGGCGCTAAGTTCAATGGAAAGAATGAATGAGTTCATGGAATATCTTTTGGACTGCTGAAGTTATACCCCTTTGTAGAGCTAAAGTTTCCATAGTGCTGTTTAAGGGTGGGAGATGAGATCTGGATCCCCTCATAGGGGATTAGCCGAATCTGTCCATCGGATTGAGCGGGTGTCTTGGGGCGTTGTTGTCGTACCTCCCACTGTGCAGAGATGATTCCATTCCCTGTACTTGCATGACTTCCGATGATGGGGTCAAGAGCGAACTGATCCAGCGTCTGTAGAAAAAGAGATAACTCAATGTGCGTCACGTTGCGCAACACAATACGTTGGGCGAGCTGTGTGTTTTGTGGAATTGCTTCATAACCTGCCAGCGGCAGACCAATCGAGACAGTAAACTGGCTCTTCGTAAGCGTCTGGGCAACACCAGTATTACCCCTCCCTCTTCAAGTCCTCAGTTTTCAAATTGAAGGGAAGCAATCGTTCAATATCTTCCTGGGTGTTGGCTAAAGGAAAGTACTT
>JABHIC010000288.1 GCA_018671205.1 Gammaproteobacteria bacterium | reverse complement strand
TCTGGAATCACCTGATAGTGGATTCCATCACTATCATTGGTAAACTGCTCCATCTCAAAGAAGCTATCGAGCATCTCCTGGGTACTGAGCCCCAGCGCACGCAGCAGGATGGTCGCAGGCAACTTTCTGCGGCGATCGATGCGCACATAGAGTAGATCTTTGTGATCAAACTCAAAATCAAGCCAGGAGCCACGATAGGGGATCACCCGGGCAGAGAAGAGTAATTTTCCAGAGGAGTGGCTCTTACCCTTATCATGCTCAAAGAAGACTCCGGGGGAACGGTGCAACTGGGAGACGATGACACGCTCTGTGCCATTAATCACAAAGGTTCCGTTATCTGTCATCAGGGGGATATCCCCCATGTAAACCTCTTGCTCCTTGATATCCTTGACCACCTTGTTCTTCGAGGTTTTGTCATAGATAATCAGACGCACCTTGACGCGTAGTGGTGCAGCGTAAGTCATACCACGCTGCTGACACTCCTGAACATCAAAGACAGGGATACCCAAACGATAACTGACATACTCCAGTGCTGCACTTCCTGAGTAGGCCTCAATGGGGAAAATCGAATTAAAGGCTGCCTGCAATCCAGTGCTATTGCGATCCTCGATTGCCACTCCCATCTGTAGGAAGTCACGGAATGAATCTAGCTGTATAGCCAGCAGATAAGGAACCTCCATCACATCTGGACGTTTACCAAAGCTCTTGCGAACTCTTTTCTTCTCAGTGAAAGCGTATGCCATTGGAATCCTCTATCAACTATCTTGTATCACTTCATTATAAGCACGAAACCGCATGGGCTCAGGCTTACGGGGCACTATTACCTGGGGGACGATAACCCCACCTCTAACAGCGCAAAAAGGCCGGCGACAAATGTCGCCAGCCAAATCGCATCATCTGCGACTGCTGTAGCAAAGTCAGCTTACTTAATCTCTACAGTAGCGCCAGCCTCTTCCAGCTGCTTCTTCAACGCCTCAGCCTCATCCTTAGAGGCGGCCTCTTTGACAGGTGCGGGTACAGACTCAACCAGACCCTTCGCCTCTTTCAGGCCTAGGCCCGTTGCCGCACGAACCGCCTTGATCACACCAATCTTGGCATCACCGAAGCTGGTGAGAACCACATCAAACTCCGTCTGCTCTTCAGCCGCACCCCCTGCACCACCATCTGCTGGAGCTGCTGCTACCGCTACGGGTGCCGCTGCTGATACACCAAACTTCTCTTCCATATCAGAGATCAGTTCAACAACCTCCATCACGCTCATATTGGAAATGGCTTCCAGAATATCGTCTTTAGTTACTGCCATTTTGATTCACTCCTAAAATAAAAAATTACTATTGTGTCGATTATTACTATTCGTCCCGAAAGGACTCAATCGTTGTTACACCCGTTATTACGCTGACTCTTTCGCATCACGCACAGCTGCCACCGTACGTACCAGCTTGCCATGCGGTTCGGCCAGTGTACGGACCAGCTTCTCGACAGGGGCTTTCATCACACCCATCAAAATCGCCAGTGCCTGCTCACGAGTCGGCAGGCTCGCAACGGTTCCCAACTGGGAAGCATCCAACAAGCTATCCCCCAGAGAGAGTGACTTAACAACCAACTTGTCATGCTCTTTGGAGAAGGCCTTCATGATACGCGCAGCACCCCCTGGATCTTCCTGGGAAAAACCCAGAACCAGTGGTCCAACCAGCGTCTCATTCATACATGCGTAGCCGGTATCCTCAAAAGCCCGGCGTGCCAGAGAGTTTTTAACCACTCTGATCTGCACACCAGCCTCACGAGATTTGACTCGCAGCTCGGTCAGCTCTTCCACGGTGAGTCCACGATACTCAGCCGCAACAACGGAGAGTGCGGAGGCTGCAATTTCATTCACCTCTGCGACGACGGCTCTCTTCTGTTCAAGATTCAATGCCACGTACATTTCTCCTTACATCCGGGATAGAGTCTCCTCCATCCCATCGCGCACAATGCGCCCAAAAACTGCCTTCCCTGCAAGCAGGTCCGGCGGTTCACCCACGGCACAACAGCAACAATCACAATAATAGCTGCTCACCGTCTGCGAGGGCGTCTACCCATTGGCAGACATTAAACCTGAATCAGGCACCCACGGTCTTTGACGACTGAGGAGTCCCCTTCAAGAGAAGACCCACAGTGCAAAGTTCTGTTGGGGCAACAGTACTCACTGTTACTCCATTTTGACTAGGAGGGGAGGGTTAGACCACCACCTCCAGTGTACTCTGATCCAGTAGCAGCCCAGGCCCCATGGTCGTTGAGACAGAGATCTTCTTCATGAAGATCCCTTTGGCAGCACTTGGTTTTTTCTTGTTAAGGTCAGCGATCAATGCCTGCAGATTACCAATCAGATCCTCTGCAGAGAAGTCAACCTTGCCCAGTGAGCAGTGGATGATTCCCGCTTTATCGGTACGATAACGAACCTGCCCGGACTTGGCATTGGTAACAGCACCCGCCACATCAGCAGAGACCGTACCCACCTTGGGGTTAGGCATCAGCCCACGAGGCCCAAGGATCTGGCCTAACCTGCCAACAACCCCCATCGCATCTGGAGAGGCGATCACCACATCAAAATTGAGATCTCCACCCTTGATCTGATCCGCCAGGTCATCCATACCCACCACATCAGCACCCGCCTCTTTGGCTGCATCGACATTGGCACCCTGAGTAAACACCGCTACACGAACTGTTTTGCCCGTGCCATTGGGTAGCACGGTAGAACCACGCACCACCCGATCCGACTTACGTGGATCAACCCCAAGATTGAGACTTACGTCGATAGATTCCGAAAACTTTACCGTGGAGAGCTCTTTCAGCAGATTAAATGCCTCTGTTGCATCATACAGCTTTCCCTCCTCTACCTTTTCGGCAATTGCCTTCGCACGTTTTGTATTTTTCGCCATGATTTAACCCTCCACATTCAGGCCCATGCTACGCGCACTGCCTGCAATGATTTGAACGGCCGCATCTAGATCGTTCGCATTAAGATCAGCCATCTTGGTGTTTGCAATCTCTTCGAGCTGCGCACGGGTGACTGTACCTACCTTCTTCATGTTAGGTTCGCCACTACCTGACTTGATACCTGCCGCTTTCTTCAACAAAATTGAGGCCGGAGGAGTTTTGGTGATATAGGTAAAGCTGCGATCACTATAAACCGTAATCACAACCGGAATAGGCATCCCCTTTTCCATACTCTGTGTTGCGGCATTAAATGCCTTACAGAACTCCATGATATTGACACCATGCTGTCCCAGAGCGGGACCAACGGGCGGACTTGGGTTGGCCTCACCTGCAGCAACCTGCAGCTTGATATAGGCCTCAATCTTCTTTGCCATTTTTCTCTCCTAATTGGGTACAGACGCTGCAGTCAATCTTTGGTAGATCCTGCCCAGCTCCCCGTTACAACAAAAACCGCATCCACTAGCAACTGGATGCGACTTATTTAATATTTTACTATCCTTTATTAACCTGACCGAAATCGAGTTCAACGGGTGTAGAGCGCCCAAAGACCTGAACAGAGACTGTCAACTTGCTTTTATCGTAGTTAACCTCTTCAACCACACCATTAAAGTCGGCAAATGGCCCATCAATAACCCGCACCATCTCACCCGCCTCATAAAGAACCTTGGGACGTGGTTTCTCGATTCCATCCTGAATCCGCTGCAGGATGTTCTCTGCCTCTTTTTCAGTAATAGGGGCAGGACGATCCACTGTACCCCCAATAAAGCCCATCACTTTAGGCACATCCTTAACCAGATGCCAGGCTCGATCCTCCATCTCCATCTGTACCAATACATAGCCCGGAAAGAATTTACGCTCACTTTTGCGCTTCTTGCCATCAGGACGCATCTCGACGACCTCTTCACAAGGAACCAAAATTTCACCGAAGGCATCTTCCATCCCTTCTCGTGCAATGCGCTCTTTCAGAGAGCGAGCCGCCTGATGCTCAAAACCTGAATAGGCGTGTACCACATACCATCGTTTTGTCATGATTGATTTAGCCCCCAGCCCCTGTAAACAGCCTAACTGCCCAGACCAACCCCATATCCAGCAACCACAGCAGGATGCCAACAATCACCACCATCACTACCACCATCAACGTGGTCTGTGTGGTCTCTTTACGCGTTGGCCAAACCACCTTACGCGCCTCTGTTCTCGCACCGACCACAAACGCCCAGCCACCACGGCCGGTCTCGGTCTGCAGTGCAATTGCGGTACTAACACCCACTAGTGCGAGCAAACCCAATGTCCGCATCAGTGTGGAGTACTCTGAAAACAGATAGAATGCCGCCATACCCGCCACTAGAACGAGAAGTGCAATCGTTAATTTGATTTTGTCTACCATCTGAACTCTGCTATCTCCACAAGAAGTCAGCCCGTACCGAAAAAATGGCAGGCCAGGAGGGAATCGAACCCCCAACCTGCGGTTTTGGAGACCGCTGCTCTGCCAATTGAGCTACTAGCCTATACTTGAAACATCATAACGGAGGCGTACCCCAAAAAAGGGCCCCGCCTCACTCATACCTACTTTACAGATTATTCGATGATCTTGGAAACCACACCAGAACCTACGGTACGGCCACCCTCACGAATTGCGAAACGCAGCCCCTCCTCCATCGCAATCGGTGCGATCAGGGTGCCAATGATCTTCAGGTTATCTCCTGGCATTGCCATTTCGATCCCTTCCGGAAGGTCTACTGCACCGGTCACGTCTGTCGTTCTGAAGTAGAACTGGGGACGGTAGTTGGTGAAGAAGGGGGTGTGTCTTCCTCCCTCTTCTTTACTCAGTACGTAGATCTCTGCCTCAAATTTGGTGTGCGGGGTGATCGATCCTGGCTTGGCCAGTACCTGTCCACGCTCTACGTCATCACGCTTGGTGCCACGCAGCAGTACACCTACGTTGTCACCGGCCTCGCCCTGGTCGAGTAGTTTGCGGAACATCTCTACTCCGGTCACGATTGTGGTGGTGGTGTCCTTGATGCCGACGATCTCGATCTCTTCGCCGACCTTGACGATTCCACGCTCAATTCGTCCTGTCACTACGGTGCCACGTCCGGAGATTGAGAATACGTCCTCAATCGGCATGATGAAGTCTCCATCAATTGCCCGCTCTGGCTCTGGGAAGTAGCTGTCCATTGCCTCGGTGAGTCTCTCGATTGAGGGGCTGCCGATTTCGCTGCTGTCTCCTTCGAGCGCTTTGAGGGCTGATCCGGTCACGATAGGGGTGTCGTCCCCCGGGAAGTCGTAGTAATCAAGCAACTCACGCACTTCCATCTCTACCAGTTCCAGCAGCTCTTCGTCATCGACCTGGTCTGCCTTGTTGAGGTAGACGATGATGTGCGGTACACCTACCTGACGGGAGAGCAGGATGTGCTCACGCGTCTGTGGCATGGGGCCATCTGCGGCAGATACTACCAAGATCGCTCCGTCCATCTGGGCGGCACCGGTGATCATGTTTTTGACGTAATCGGCGTGACCCGGGCAGTCTACGTGTGCATAGTGACGGTTGTCGGTCTCATACTCTACGTGGGCTGTGGCGATGGTGATTCCACGCTCGCGCTCTTCCGGGGCGTTATCGATGTCCGCGTAGTCTTTGAATTCTCCTCCCTGTGCCTCTGCCATCACTTTTGTGATTGCGGCCGTCAGGGTGGTTTTACCATGGTCTACGTGGCCAATTGTGCCTACGTTTACGTGTGGTTTCGTTCTCTCAAACTTTTCCTTGGACATCCTCTTTCCTCTTTCTCAGTTCAGTCCACCATGTATCATGGTGAAACCTAAAAAACTTTAATTACAATCTGTCGAAATCACTATTCTCAGCAATTCATCACTCTATTTAGCTGTTCTTCTTCACAATTGCCTCAGCAATATTGGCCGGTGCCTCTGCATATTTCTCGAACTCCATCGAATAGGTAGCACGCCCCTGTGTTGCTGAACGCAGATCTGTTGCATATCCAAACATCTCAGAGAGCGGGACTGTCGCAGCAATCATCTTCCCTGCCGGAGAGTCATCCATACCCGCAACCATGCCGCGGCGACGATTGAGATCACCCATCACGTCTCCCATATAATCCTCAGGCGTCACAACATCTACTTTCATCATCGGCTCAAGCAGAACCGGGCTTGCATTCAGCGCGCCCTTCTTGAAGGCCATCGATCCGGCCACCTTAAAGGCCAGCTCATTGGAATCCACATCATGATAGGAGCCATCATAAAGAGAGACCTTACAGTCCTCAATAGGGTAACCGGCGATAACGCCATTCTTCATCTGCTCCTGGATACCCTTATCAACCGCAGGGATATACTCTTTTGGTACCGCACCACCCACAATTTCGTTAATAAACTCATACCCTGAGCCTGGCTCTTGTGGCTCAATGCGTATCCAGACATGACCAAATTGTCCACGACCACCTGACTG
>JABHIC010000287.1 GCA_018671205.1 Gammaproteobacteria bacterium | reverse complement strand
TGGATTCCGCCGCGTTTGGTGGGTTTGGAGCGGATGATATCGGGAAGATGGATGCAGCGGCGTTTGGTGGATTTGACCGGAATGACTTTGCAGCAATGGATTCCACCGCATTTGCTGGATTTGGTTTAGAGGATATCGGTCAGATGGATGCAGCGGCGTTTGGTGGATTTGACCGGAATGACTTTGCAGCGATGGACTCCACCGCGTTTGGTGGGTTTGGAGCGGATGATATCGGTCAGATGGATGCAGCGGCGTTTGGTGGCTTTGATAAGAATGACTTTATAGCAATGGACTCCGCCGCCTTCGCCGGTTTTGGTTCGGAGGATATTCAACAGATGGACCCCTTCGCCTTCGCTGGTTTTGACCAGAATGATTTTATGGCGATGAGTTCGACCGCCTTTGCCGGTTTTGATGCGGCAGATACCAGAAATATTGGTGCGGCAGCGATGGATGGCTTCTCTGTGGATAGCATGAGCAATATGACTCTGGATGCGATGGCAGGGTTTGGTAGAGAGCATATGGAAGAGATGGATATTGGTCTCTTTGCGGCGTTTGATGATTCGCGTATGGCTGCGCTGGATGGTAGTGCGATTAATGGATTTAATGTGGATCATTTGGCGGCAATGGGCGCTGACCTGATGGATGCCTTCACCGCAGACCATATGCAGTATATGGCACCTGATTTGATGGATAATCTGACCGCTGACCAGTTTGCCGCGATGGATCCTCTGGCAATGGCCGGGTTTGGTATGGATCACATGAAGAATCTGCCAGCCGATGCAATCTCATTTTTTACCCCCGCCCAGATGGGGAATATGGCACCTGATGCCATGTCGGGCTTTACTCCACAACATATTACTAACTTTACGGATGATTTCTTTGCAGCACTGACCCCGACCAATATGGGTGGCTTTGATCCATTGACGATTAAGGCGCTGCCCAAAGATAAGGTACTGGAATTCTTTACTCCAGCAGAGTTTCAGCAGATGCCGGCAATGGATATGTCGAAGATGTTTGCCAACTTTGACCCCACCCAGTTTACCCCGGCAGATGTATCGAGCATGATTCCTGACTCCTGGTTGATGGACCCCACCAGCGGTAAGATTACCCCCCCACCAGGGACGCCACTGGCCTTGCCACCGGTCGACTTTATCCTGGCTGCGGGGATCAAGGTTCCCTCCTTTCCTGATCTGAGCAAGGAGTTTGCGCTTGGGGGAGAGGGTGGTGGTGCCGGTATTCTTGACGGGATGAACGGGGCGCTGGCGGCAGAGGGCTTTGATAATTTCTTAATGAGCCAAACCGATGATGGGGTGATCAAGGTAGAGGGCTCTGGTGATGCAGATGGGGTAGACCTTGCCTTTATCCCCGATATGGATGCGATTAAACAGGCTCCAGAGGGGTTTACTCCGGGGCTGGGGCTAAACCAGAAGGGGCAGTATGAGCTGACCACGGCATCTGGCGAGCTGATCCCCATTCTTCCTGCTCCTGCCGACCTGGATAAGCTGGCCACAATTGTGCCAGGTGGTGAGGTTGTGGTGGGAGATGAGGGTGAGGTTGAGATGAAGATGACGGATGGTAGTCAAATTACCGGTATATTTGATCCGTTTGTCTCACTGGCTCCCACAGGTACGGCACCAGGCATTCACAAAACGGGAGAGAAGGGGAATGAGGTGGTCACAGTGGTCTATGAGGATGGCACCCAACAGATCGTTAAGCCAACCATCCATGACCAGGATAGCTTTGTTACGACAGCATTGGCCGTGGATAACGTGGAATCAGTTGAGGTGAATACCGATGGGACAATTGATCTCACCTATGCAGGTGTCCCAATGATTCTCAAGCCGGTGTTGCAGACCACAGAGGCGGCAGACAATACTATTGTTGATCCGGTTATTACGGTTGATGCAACCGGTATGACCTTTACCAGTGCGGATGGTGATGTTCAGGAGTTCGTTCTGGGAGAATGAAGTAGTAGGGTAAACGAGATTTAACAGTAAAAGATACAGGAGCTTTACCATGAAGTTAACGAAGATAAAAGCAGCATTAATGAGTACAACACTACTACTGGGTTCAGTGGCGGCCCCCCAGGTAATGGGGTTGGAGATCAATGCGAACGGGATGTTTGTGCGGGATATGTGCCAGGATAGGCAAGGCTGTTTTAAGGCGGCTAATGCCCATGCACAGGTGACGGGTACGCTGAAACAGGTTGGAGGGCTATTCGCCTCCTATTGGGAGCTGACCATTCAGGTTCCCGAATTTGGTATCAACCAGTCGGTCTCTCTGCAGGAGTCCCATGATGGTGGTGGAGGCCCTGGTTATCACCAGTGGGGGCGTATTGATGTCTATCCTGAGGCCAATACGGCACTACTGGAGGGTGGTGTCCACTTTGATAACTGCTCCCACAATGATGATGGTGGTGATCAGTTCCAGCAGTGTGATAACTACGATATCAATATGAAGATGTATGTTACGTTGGATACGCTCGGTGGGTACATTGTGGCAGATCAGCACATGAATACCAGTGGGGCACATGCCAACTGGAATCTGGTTGCTCCGGTGCAGATTTATATGGATGGCCAGGCACCAGTCAGACCCATCGAGGGGAGTGATGATAGTGTATTTGGTCTGGTTTCAGATGCGGCAGGTTCCTCTGATAACGGATCAGATATTACTGTGAATGATGATGACTCCTCAGATAGTGACAACGGGGGCACTTCGATCAGTGTTGATGATGGAAGCGGCTCTTCAGATACCGGCAGCAGTGGTGGTGGTACAGCGATTAATGTTGTATCAGGTAACTAATCTGGCCTGACTGTTTATGGTTTGTCGCTCAGTCTGCCCCCGATTACGTTCATAGGCACGTATCGTCAGGGTAGGCTGGGAGGATTCTAGGTTCAATTGAGTCTGGTGTGTAACGGTAACGGTTACCATCAGGCTTTTTTTCTTTTTGGGAGCTCTTCTGAGGGGTGATTTAGAGGTATGGAAGCATCGCTCACTGTAGTCGTTGTTACCCATAATTCAGGGGTGATTGTTGGCGACTGCCTCGAACGCCTGAGTGGTTCTTCACTCTCTATTGAGATCATTGTTGTCGATAATGGATCGGATAGGGAGAATTTGGCGCTCTTAAGGGCGTTTACCGAGAAACTGGTTGGCGCAGAGCGGATTGAGAATCGGGAGAATGTCGGTTTTTCTGCGGCTAATAATATTGCTTTGCGGAAAATTTCCACGGATTTTGTACTTTTGCTAAATCCCGACTGTCTGGTTGAGTCCGATACAATCGAACAGCTCTATCGCTATCTGATGGAGCATGGAGATGTCGCCATGGCGGGCTGTCTGATCAGGAATATGGATGGAAGTGAGCAGCAGGGGGGGCGTAGAAATCTACCAACCTACAAGAGGTTGCTGGTTCAGTATCTTGGCCTGGGGCGGTGGCTTCCAGCGCGTGATACGTATCTCCTGAATCAAGCTCCCCTACCTGATAAGCCGGTGGCTGTAGAGGCCATCTCTGGTGCGCTGATGATGGTACGTCGTTCTGCAATCGCAGAGGTGGGGTTGCTGGATGAGAGGTATTTTCTTCACTGGGAAGATCTGGATTGGTGCAAACGGTTTTATGACGCAGGTCAAAAAATCGCTTTTATTCCGCAGGTAGTTGTGACTCATATAAAAGGGACCTCCAGTGAGCGGGTAAGGTGGCGGGTTGAGTTACATAAACATTTTGGAATGCTGCGCTATTTCTGGACGTATAATGGAGGACTTTTAATGTTACCCGTGAGCCTTCTTCTGTTTACGGTGGCATGGGCCAGAACACTACTGCGCGCTGCTCAGCTATCCTCCAGACGCTGACTGAAACGCATAATATAGGCGATTGCATGGAACTTACTGTTGCGTTGATCTCATTTATCTCCGGGGCGCTACTGACCCGATTAGTGCTCTGGTATGCCCACAAGGCTGAGATCTTTGATGTCCCTAATCAGCGTAGCTCGCACGATCAGCCCACTCCGCGAGGGGGGGGGCTCTCCATCGTAATTACAGTGCTGGCCATGGTTGGCTGGCTCTGGTATGAGAATATGATCAGCCAGGAGCTGGCGCGAACCCTGTTGGTAGGGGGGGGGTTGCTGGCGGTTGTCGGCTGGCAGGATGATATCCATAAATCCAGAGCTAACTGGCGTCTGCTGATCCATTTCTTTGTGGCGGCTTGGGCGCTGTTCTGGTTGGGAGGGGTCGAGCAGTTTGTCTTTGGTGGGGTAGTGATTTCTCTTGGTTGGGTTGGATCGATCTTTGCTGCAGTGGGGATTGCATGGATGATTAATCTCTATAATTTTATGGATGGAATTGATGGGTTGGCAGCCAGTGAGGGGGGCTTTGTTGCTGGAGTTGGCGGTATTATGCTGATTCTTGTGGGTGCCCCTGGGTTGGCCTCCATTAGTTTTTCCCTCAGTGCGGCATGTCTCGGATTCCTAGTCTGGAACTGGAGCCCAGCGAAGATCTTTATGGGGGATGTCAGCAGTGGCTTTATCGGCTTTGTTTTTGCTGTTTTGATGATTGAGGGTGAGAGACGGGGGGTGTTGTCACTGTGGGTCTGGGTGACGCTGCTGGCACTCTTTATTGGGGATAGCACCTATACCCTGATCCGCAGGGTAATTCTAAAAGAGCAGTGGTATGCCGCTCACCGCTCTCATGCCTATCAGCAGCAGGCTGCAGTAAAGGGACATAAAAGAGTGGTTACCATGATGCAGTTGATGAATTTTCTATGGCTGCTCCCTTTTGTTTTGCTGGAGTATCTATTTCCTGTCTGGGTACCGGAGATTCTGGTCGTTACTGCGGTGGTTGCCTGGTTTATCTGGCGTCGCTCAAGTTCTGTGTAGTGCCCCTTCTATAGGGTAGCCCTAAAAACAGTGGTTTGAGCGTT
>JABHIC010000286.1 GCA_018671205.1 Gammaproteobacteria bacterium | reverse complement strand
TGGCTTTCATCTGCTCTCCCTGCTGGAGAGTCGTGAGCAGGGGAATACCCATCTGGTCACACTCACCCATGCCCGCCATATCCTCATCAAGCCGAGTGAGCTGAATACGGCCTCAGAGCTGCAGGCCCGCCTTGAAATTATCCGCGAGCGGGTTTTGGAGGGAGAATCTTTTGAGGAGTTGGCTCGCACCAACTCCGAGGATGGCTCGGCCAAGGATGGGGGAGATCTTGGCTGGCAGGATCCAGAGGATCTGGTGCCAGAATTTGTCAGAGAGATGGATAAGCTACAGCCCAACCAGATCAGCCCGGTCTTCAAATCACGTTATGGTTGGCATATCATCCAGCTGATTGAACGCAAGCAGGAGGATGATACCGAGGCCTTTCTGCTCAATCAGGCACGACAGATGATCCGTAAACGCAAAATCAGTGAGGCGACAGAGACCTGGCTACGTCGACTGAGGGATGAGGCGTATATTGAGTATCGTCTGGATGATATTTAATCTTCAGTAACTCCTAATCAAACCAAGGTTGCCACCTAGGATGATCGCTTTTACCCCAGGAGAACCCGCTGGTATTGGGCCGGATCTGGCTATACAACTGGCACAGCAGCCACGTGACTATGATATTGTCGCCTTCGCCGATCCGGAGCTTCTCCAGCAGCGAGCCAGAGAGCTGCAACTCCCGCTAGCGCTCACCACCACACCCACACGGAGTGCCCAGACTCTCTCCATCCGGCCGGTTCCCCTGCAGGCCACCATTCACCCCGGCCAACTCAGCCCCAACAGTGCCGCCTATGTCCTGGAGACCATCCGCCTCGCCACAGAGGGCTGTCTCTGCGGAAGCTATCACGCGCTGGTCACCGGGCCGATCCATAAGGGCATCATCAATCGTGCTGGGGAGGCGGGGCTGGTCTGTCGAGCCTGTGGTCCCGCAGGTATCCAGCAGATCCCCTTTAGTGGCCACACCGAGTATCTACAGGCCCTCTGTGGTGCGGATGAGGTGGTGATGATGCTGGTCAATAAGCGCCTGCGGGTAGCGCTGGCCACCACCCATCTTCCGCTTGCCGATGTGGCTCAGGCAATTACCCGCAAAAAACTGGAGCAGATCATCCCTATTCTTCATCAGGGGCTGGTGAGTCAGTTTGGAATTGCTGATCCGACCCTCCTGGTTGCCGGACTCAATCCTCATGCGGGAGAGGGGGGAAGTATGGGGCGTGAAGAGATTGAGGTCATCTCCCCGGTACTGGAGAGCTTTAGAGAGCAGGGGATGAGGTTGGTGGGCCCCCTCCCAGCGGATACGCTGTTTACCCAACAGAAGCTACAGCAGGCCGATGCGGTGCTGGCGATGTACCATGATCAAGGGCTTCCGGTGTTGAAGCATGATGGCTTCGGTCAATCGGTCAATATCACCCTGGGTCTCCCTTTTCTGCGCACCTCGGTAGACCACGGTACAGCGTTGGAGCTTGCGGGAACCGGGTTGGCCAGTAGTGGCAGTCTGCAGGCCGCAATTGAGGTAGCATTGCAGCAATGAACCACACCCCACGTAAACGCTTTGGTCAGAACTTCCTCCATGATCAGAATGTGATCCAGAAAATTGTCTCGGCGATTCGACTCAGGAAAGAGGATCTGCTGATTGAGATCGGCCCCGGAGAGGGGGCACTCACCTGTCAGCTTCTTCCTCAACTGAGCGCGATGCACGCAATTGAGCTGGATCGGGATCTGATTCCTCAGCTGCAGCAGCGCTGTAGCTCCATTGGCAACCTCACGCTGCATAATGCGGATGTGCTGAAATTTGACTTCTCTGCCATCGATGAGCCGGATCGACCACTGCGAGTCGTTGGCAACCTCCCCTATAATATCTCTACCCCACTGATCTTCCACCTATTGCAGCACCAGACGCGCATTCAGGATATGCACTTTCTGCTCCAGAAAGAGGTGGTTGACCGTCTCGCGGCCGCTCCCAATAGCCGCACCTATGGCCGTCTCTCGGTGATGATACAGCGCTACTGCCGGGTCGAACCCCTCTTTACCATCGGTCCGGGCGCCTTCAACCCCCCTCCCAAGGTTAACTCCTCGGTAGTGCGCCTCACCCCCTGGAAAATTGCCCCGGTAGCCATAGAGGATGAGAGCCACTTCTCTCAACTGGTGGCTGCGGCCTTCTCCCAGCGCAGAAAAACCGTTCGTAACAGCCTCAAGGGGTGGGTTACACCAGAGCAGTTTGAGGCGGCGGGGGTCGATCCGGGCTGTCGTGCCGAAACCGTTGCCCTGGAGGGGTTCGCAGCCCTCTCGAATCAGAGCAGGCCGCAATAGGCTTGCTCTGTACTCGAATCCTCATCTGCTCGCATGTACACTGTTCTCTTGTGATCAGGTAATAATTACTATTTTCAGAGGCACCCTATAATGGCTATCTATGCAATCGGTGATATTCAGGGGGGGCTGGATGATCTGCACCGGCTCCTGAAAAAGATCTGCTTTAACCCGGAGCAAGATCAACTCTGGTTTGCCGGAGACCTGGTCAACCGGGGACCCAAATCACTGGAGACGCTACGCTATGTCCGCTCACTGGGAGAGCGGGCGATCACCGTACTGGGTAACCATGATCTTCACCTGCTGGCACTGGCGGAGGGTGATAAACGCTATACCCATAAATTCGATACGCTATTACCCATTCTCGAGTCCGATGAGCGCACCGAACTGTTGCAGTGGTTGCGTCAGCGTCCACTCCTTCACCATGATGAAAAACTGGGCTACACCCTGATTCATGCAGGGCTTCCGCCACAGTGGAGTCTGCCAGAGGCACAACAGTATGCCGCTGAGGTGGAGGCAACGCTTCGTGGTCCCCGGTTCCGGGAGTTTTTACAGGGAATGTACGGCAATAAGCCCAAACGGTGGCGGGAGGATCTGAAAGGGATGGATCGGCTTCGCTACATCACCAACTGCTTGAGCCGGCTTCGGTTCTGTAGCGCAAAAGGGAAGCTGGAGCTCAAGAGTAAAGGGGGGGTTGGTACACAGCCCGATGGCTACAGCCCCTGGTTTCGTATTCCGAAACGAAAGAGCCGCTCTGCACGGATTCTCTTTGGTCACTGGTCTACCCTGCAGATACAGCAGGAGGAGAATGTCTATGCGCTGGACAGCGGCTGTCTCTGGGGAGGGAAACTTACCGCGCTACAGATCGATTGTGAACCGCCCCGGTGGCACACCATTCCATGTAAAGGTCTATCACTGGAGTAGTAGGCGCTTCCTAGCCGATTCGCTCCATCTCTACAAAGTGGTGGGGCCAGCGGTTCTTTTCATCGGCAGGGCAATCCTCGCGCCTCGTCTCTCTCCACTCTGATGGCTCCCACTGCGGAAACCAGGCATCGCCCTCAATCTCCAGATCAATAAAGGTCAGTACCATGCGTTGAGCCTGTGGCAACATCTGTTGATAGAAAGAGGCGCCACCCATGATCATCACCTCATCCGCCTCTCCCGCGGCCCTCAGCGCCGCTGCGATAGAGCTGACCACATCACATCCCGCAATTTGTAACTGTTGATCCCGGGTAATCACAATATTTTGCCGTCCGGGGAGTGGGCGACCAATCGAATCGAAGGTTTTTCTGCCCATCAGAATGGGCTTCCCCATCGTCTGCTGTCGAAAGTGCCTCATATCGGCGGGCAGCTCCCAAGGCAGGCCATTTTTCATACCGATCACCCGCTCTTTGGCCATCGCAGCAATCAGAGTAATGGTGGGTGGGTTACTCAAGCCACGACACCGTGTTTTGTCAATTTTGTTCCAACGTAGGTCACTTGCATTGAACCAGTGTAGGGTAAAACTCGAGGGAAAGACAACAAGAAAGAGTGTATTTAATGACAAATGCCGGGTGTGAGCGGTATAGAATTCAGCCACGGATTGACCGATTTGGGAATAGCGCATAACGATGACCTTTGAGGTGGGTTTTTGTCATCTGCTCAGGTGAAATGTTAAAGACAAGTAGGAGGTAAAGTCGTGAAGCAGTATTTAGATTTGTTGAGAGATGTTCTTGAAAGTGGGGTTCAAAAAGGGGATAGAACAGGCACGGGCACACGGTCTGTGTTTGGACGCCAGATTAAGATGGATCTGGCTGAGGGCTTTCCTCTATTAACGACAAAGAAGGTTCATTTTCCCTCTGTTTTTCATGAGTGGAAGTGGTTTGTTTCGGGCAGCACTAATATCAATGAGCTTAAGGCAACGATCTGGAATGAGTGGGCAACCGAGGAGGGAGACCTGGGGCCTATCTACGGGAAACAGTGGACTGCGTGGCCAACCAAAGATGGAGGCACCATCAATCAGATTGATTACGTTATTGATACCCTGAAAAATAATCCAGACAGTCGCCGTATCCTTTTCCACGGCTGGAATGTTGAGTACCTGCCGGATGAGACGGTAAGTCCACAGGAGAATGTGAAAAACGGGAAAATGGCTCTTCCACCCTGTCATCTGCTTTATCAATTTTATGTGGCAGGCAACAAACTTAGCTTGATGATGACGATTCGCTCCAATGATCTATTTCTGGGTAACCCCTTCAATATTGCCCAGGCGGCGCTTTGGGTTCATGTGTTGGCGCACCATTGTGATCTTGAGGTTGGAGAGCTGACGGTTTCCATTGGAGACGCCCATATTTACTCCAACCATCTTGAGCAGGTAAACAGGCAGTTGGAACGCACGCCTACAAAGCTGCCAAAATTGGTTATAAAGCGTAGGCCAGAATCAATTTATGATTATGAGTTCGAGGATTTTGAACTCGTAGACTATAACCCTCAAGCGGGTATCAAGGCCCCGGTGGCGGTGTGAAAGATTAGGGGAAGTATATGGTTAATTATATGAATTAAGCTGCCACAATGGTTGTGATATAGTCCCTGTATGTCTGATTTTTGCCTAAATTTTGATTCATCTCGGTGGCCTGTTCGTGGTGCATAGATGAGAATCTATCCTACCCGCCTGAAGAGCCAGCTTATTTTCCCACTTCTTGTGGTTATGGTTGTCGTTGGCATCTCCTGGGTAATATCCAGCTATAGCGAGCGCCACCTCTCACTGGCTCACCAGGCGGTAGTGAATGAGGCGGCAGCCCATTTCAACAATATGGTGATCGCGCGACGCTGGAATGCGAAGTTTGGTGGTATCTTTGTCAAAAAGAGGGCCGGTATTGAGCCTAACCCCTATCTGAAGGAGAACCATATCCTGGATAGTAACCAGGAGATGCTGATCAAGATCAATCCTGCCTGGATGACGCGCCAGATCTCGGAGTTGGCGAACCAGACGGGTCGCTATTACTACCGAATTACTAGCCTCAAGCCGCTTAATCCGGACAATCAGCCTGATCTCTTTGAGACGGAGGCACTTGAATCTTTCGAGAAGAACCCCAAACAGCGTACCTACTACCGTTTTGAACAGGATCAGCAGGGAGGAAGGCTCAACTATATGGGGGCACTTGTCACCGAGAAGTCTTGCCTGAATTGTCACCGGAGTCAAGGTTATCAAGTAGGGGATATCCGTGGGGGGATCCGGGTTTCACTGCCGCTTGAGCTGTACAATCAAGAGGTTGCGGTAATTCTTGAAAAGCGTAACCTCTTTATCGGTTTTACCGTTCTCATCGGTCTGCTCGCCATGATCGCATTCCATCTCTATATGAATCGCCTGTTACGTGTAGAGAATGCACTGGCTCTGGCGCGAGATAATCTTGAGGAGAAGGTTATCGAGCGAACACAGGCACTGAAGAAGAGTCAGGCAAGATTCAAGGCGGTAACTAAAACTGCTCAGGATGGGATTATAACGGTGGATCAGAGCGGTTGTATTACGCTATGGAATGATGGTGCTGTGAATATGTTCGGTTATAGTGCCGATGAGATGGTTGGCGAGCAGTTAACCCGGCTGATGCCAGCACGCTATCATCAACCTCACCACAGTGCTTTTGATGACCATATGGATACGGATCAACAAAATGCCTCTCTGAAGATGGGGTTTGAGGTAGAGGCGGTTGATCAAAAGGGGAGAGAGTTTCCCATTGAGCTCTCCCTCTCTGGGTGGGAGGTTGAAGGGGAACGTTTTGTTACTGCGATTATGCGAGATATTAGTGAGCGACGTGCCGTAGAGGCTGCGGTGAGTCGCAGCCATCAACAGGAGATGATTGCTAAAGAGGCAGAAGCCTCTAATCAGGCTAAATCGGAATTCCTTGCCAGTATGAGTCATGAGCTGCGCACGCCACTTACCTCAATTATTGGCAACAGTGAGTTTCTTGCTGAGCAGGAGGGGGATACAGCGAAGAAGGAGTTGATCTACGCCATTGAGATGGCGGGCCGTTCACAACTGGCTCTGGTCAATGATATTCTGGATATGTCAAAGATTGAGTCTGGCAGGTTTACTATTGAAGAGAGCCCCTATGACCTCTCTCTCCTTCTTCACGATATTGAATATATGCTTTCGACTCGGGTAAAAGATGCTGGGCTGGAGTTTCAAATGGTTCAAAAGAACCATGAAGAGCATCTTTTGTTGGGTGATGGTCAGCGCATTGGACAGATTCTGATCAACCTGCTCGGTAACGCGATTAAATTTACCGAAGAGGGCGAGGTGAAACTGACCACGTGGGTGGAGGATGACAATTTGATCTTCCAGGTAAAAGATAGCGGTATTGGCATGTCTCCGGAGACCATGGATGGCCTGTTTCAACGTTTCCAACAGGGAGATAACTCCATTTCACGCCGCTTTGGTGGGAGTGGCCTCGGGCTCTATATTTCTGAAAATCTGGCTGATTTGATGGCGGGATATATTGATCTTTCCAGTATAGAGGGGAAGGGGTCTATTTTTGAGCTGGTTTTACCCTACCGGCCCAGTGAGGTCTGTCTGCAGCAGGGGGAAGGGGATTCAGAGAGGCAATCCGTTCTGGATGAAAAATTCACGGGTAAGGTGCTTGTGGTCGAAGATACCCCTGAGCTTCAGCTACTAGAGCGCAGAATTTTACAAGCTCTGGGGTTGACCGTCTCTGTGGCAAATAATGGGAGGGAGGCCGTTGAGCAGGCAACTAGGGAGAGTTTTGATCTCATTCTGATGGATATGCAGATGCCGGTGATGGATGGGATAGAGGCTACCCGCACGCTGCGTAAGCAGGGGCTGACCACACCAATCATTGCGCTGACCGCGAATGTAATGCAGGAACATCGTGATGCCTTTAATGAAGCGGGGTGCGATGGTTTCCTTGAAAAGCCCATTGATAAGCCGCAACTGCGGCGGGTTCTGAATAATTTTATTACTGCTGGATCAAAGCGCTGAAACAGAGTGCTTTCAATGCTCCTTAACGTGGTTATTCACGGATGGGAAAAGCACCATCTAATACGCCATTGATGATGTTTTGCCCTTCTGTATATAGTTTTTGAGCGGACACTCTCAATGCTGCCAGGTTACCAAACATCTTAAGCGCTCTAAAATGCTTTTCTGTCATCTGTGAAATCTTGATACCACTGTTTTGCTGTCTATGGAGTGCGATGATTTTGTCAAACGTGTGGGCTGTTCTCTGGTTCCAGTTCCCTCTGTAGGCATAGCGGATCGCATAATTAGGGAAATCTTCTCGCTTACGAAGAGCCTTTTCCCGCTCCTCCTTCACCGTTTCTAAATATAAACCGAACTGGGCGAGCAGGTTTTCCGGATGTACACTGGTATCAATCTTTAGGTAGCGAATGTTCTCGCTTTTGTGAAAATGAAACTCATCTTTATTAAAACGACGAATCTCTTTGTCGGCCGCTTTATCCCCTGTGACAGCGCGCTTCAGCTTCTTGATGTCACCAAATGCCGAAAATGGCATACTGCTAACACTATCCTTCGGGTGTCCGAATAGATACCAGCCGCGTGTCATGGTAACTCTGTCTGTGAAATACTCCGCTGATGATTTCCCTAATGGGGCATTAAACCAATCATCGAAAGAGGTTGTATACAGATCCCCAAAATCTTTATATAACAGCTCCATTCGAGTAAGCATCAGAGGGTCACTATATTCCTCAGCTGTTGCCACATCCGTTCGGCGATATTTGCAATAGCGCTCATAATCAGGGCTTAACTGTAAAAATTTAAACCAATATTCAGCCATCTCACCATTAACTGTAACCAACTCCTCAGACCTCTTCCGCGGCATAGTCTCTCCCCTGATAAATAGTAATAGTCTCTATTATGACAGAATGTAGCCATTCAGACTGCCACGGTTGAACCGTGGATACTGTTTGAGGTACTATATCTATGAATTTAGATATAGAGGTTTGTAGATATGGATGTCCCCCAATTTTTCAAGGCGCTCTCTGACCCCACTCGGCTACGCTGCCTCTCTCTGTTGCTTCAACAGGGAGAACTTTGTGTCTGTGAGTTGACCCATGCGATTGCACTACCGCAACCCAAGATCTCCCATCATCTGGGCGCACTGCGCAAGGCCAGGTTGGTCGCTGATCATAAGGAGGGTTTGTGGATCTACTACCGTATCCATCCGGATCTGCCCGGATGGGTGAGTGAGGTTTTACAGAGCACCGTGAACGGTGTTGCTCAGGAGGAGCCATTTTCCAGTGATGCGCTTGCACTTGCCGAGATGCCTAATCGACCCGGGGGGATCTGTTGTGCCTAGGTGGCTGTCCGAGAATAGAAGAGTCTACTGCGGAAAAGCTGAATTTGGCTATATTTCACCATCCTTTTTGTTAAATAGCGGTGCTATTCGCCTCAAACGATGACAAAATCTGTCTCAAATCAGCTTTCCCTCGCTACGACTTCTATTCTTGGACAGCCACCTAAACGACGGAGAGTTATGGGAGGTTTTCTGCTTCTCCTGCTGCTATCGAATGCGGCATTTTCAGCGCCATTTGAGTTGGTGGTAGCGCCTGTGACCGACCAGGTCTATGCGATCGTTGGTGAAATTGGACCGCGCAGAGCAGAGAATCATGGGCTGAATAATACGTTGGGGTTTGTGGTGACCAGGAGTGGCGTGGTGCTGATTGGTTCCGGTGCGACCCCGGCTGGGGCTCAGCTGATTGAAGAGGCCGTGGCGCAGGTGACCGAGCAGCCGATTCAACTGGTGGT
>JABHIC010000285.1 GCA_018671205.1 Gammaproteobacteria bacterium | reverse complement strand
TGGTCAGTGCTCAAGCAGGGGGTGGGAGTCCCTGAGAATGACTGGGGGCCTTTTTCTGTTGAACGGTCGACACACCCCTCCATTCTCCACGCGGTCACCAGGACAGGCTGGAACGACGCAACGTATCACTCCCGAGTGATAACACCTGGCTATTCCTTAAGTCTTAGCCTGAACAACACTATACAAGGCTGGGACCCCGGCGTCCATGAAAGGGGCAAAGCAAGATATTGGTTTCACCTTTTCTATCCTCCCAGCAAGGAAATTCGCCCGGGGAAATTCGGGCAAGACAACACACAGCACAGGTGGTCGAGACATCTGGCGAGAGGCCGAAATATCTGGCAGAAGGGGCTAGCGCCGCAGGAAACTTCAGGCAACCTACTTCCCTTAATTCCTGCCTCCATTTCAATGCTGGCGTTGCCATTGGGAAAGACGAACCGATCACGATCTTTGTGGAGGTGCCACCACCACACACCGCGTGGGGCTTGTTCAAGGAAGGCGTCCAAAGGGGGTGACCCAAAAACAGAGGGGGGAGATCTCAGTCTACATCGGCCGAATTTCACAAGGGGCGCCACGGTTTTGAAAGGGGGCGCATCGGAGGAGCCGCCTCGACCACAAGGGGCGCCCCAGTCCAAAGGGCGGCTGGGAAAAGAAAGGGGTAGGGCACTCGTCCCAGTGCCAGACGGTTTCGAACAGCAACGCAACGGGCAGATTAATTCTCCCATCCCTGATGATGCAGGGTTCATCTTCTTCTTCTATGCCTGTCACTGCTCTACATTTACAGAACATTGCCACTTTAAATTTAAGGAATTAAATTTACTGGAATTCAATTTATTGGAAATTATACACAATTTGCTTAAAATTCAATTAAGAACAACAACTATGATCCGGGCCTCGAATCAGCCAAACTTAGCTAAGCTCCGGCAGAACATGCTGGACAGAAAAGAGACTCGGTGGTCGACACACCACGTGCTCTTAAAATTCAGCCGCCGGCAGCCGAAGGACCCGTCGCAACGCCTCACTGCTGACGATGTGTACGACCTGCTACGCAGGGTGCGGGAGAAACTCAAGGTCGATTACGATGAAATTTGGATACGCGAGCTACTGGAGGAGCTCCGTGCACACCAAGGAAATCCCCACAAGTTATCTGGGAAATTCCAAGGAGGGTTTGGCAACGGGGGGTTTCATGTCAGACTCCGATTGGCCTCAGGTCTTCAAGTAGGTCACGGGGGCGGCCCCGATAGGATCGGATACTACCAACTCATTGATGCTGGAGACAGGCTGAAGAAGGCCCCAGACGAAGCAGGTTCACCTTCCCGGCGCGACCAGGCCATCCCTGCGGTAGCTGGATCCCTGGATTTCCGTGCGGCGGTGACGATGGTCTTACCTGCGCCTCCCCCTGCTCCAGCCCCTAAGGGAATTGGTAAGGGACCCAAACTCGAAGTGGCTGCTCCCCCCCCAGACATTGTAGCGCGGGAGCAAGCGAAGGCGGCTTCTCGGGCCAAGGCGGACGGTAGGCTAGGGGGCAATAGCCGGCACGAGTCTTGGACGGTTGAAATGAACGCGGGCTTCCTGGAAAGCCATCCCGAAGATCGACCAATAGTGACGCCGATAGCGGTGTTATACCAGACAGACTCTCTTCTTCTCGAGGCAAGCTTGGACGCCATCATTAGTGAAGCCCACCTCGCCTTGATACACTGGATTGAGCAGCTCGGACTGATTCCAGACTCAGCCTTACGGGAGCTGCCAGGGCGGCTGTACCTACACTATGAGAAGTATGTCGCCCCTAAGGGCTCACAAGCTGGGGGCATTCTAGTGGATTATGTGGCAGAGAGTGCGGAGCTAAACTATGCTCCGGCACTGCGCCCCCTTTTTGTCAAGATTAAACTGCTTTTTCTTGAATCGGGAGTCCGTCTTATCGGAGTCCCCCGCGAGTCCGCCGCTTCCGCGAAGTTAGCCCCCCCGGGGAAGCCCTTTCCATTCACCGGCACCCCTCTAGATTATGCCTTCTTCTATGTTTTCACCGATGGTCTCTTAGCGGGAGAGATCGCGATCACGGGCCTCATCGACCTGCTTGCCGCGTGTCAGTATGATTTTGAGGCTCTTGTAAATATTTATCCCAGAGGGTCCACAGGCTGCATCCTTGTTTTTAACAAGGTGGAATATGCTCGGCAGATGTGTGCTGGGCTAAATGAGTGGAGCACCAGACTCCCAGGCATCACCGGAGCTGTTGCGTGCGAATGGCGAATGGGCCCGATTAATACTAATCGAGCCCACTGGACGAAATTTGGGTATGCCCCAGGCGCCTCTTTGGAACCGCTGACGTTACTCGCGGGTCTGAACCCCACCTATACTGACTCACCCACTGCAAAGGCGGCCAGTCTGCCGGACTCCATGGACACGGATGACCATCAGCTCTCTGATGAGGCCTCGCCCAGACCCGTCCTTGCAACATCAGCTGCTCTGCTGAAGGCCGGAGCAAGACACGACGGGGGTAATGGTTATCAGCTGGACGGAAATCTGCAGCTGCTGATTCAACCGAACGGTAGTGTCCACCTGCGGGTCCGCCAAGATGTGTGTCCGACTCACTCTCAGGCCAATGTTTGCGGGGCCATCGCCATGTATCATCTCAAGGGTGCAGCAGGGTCCAAGGACAATTCCAGGAACCAGCCTCCGCCGGACCAGCCCACTGTCCGTTCGGTTCAACGGGCGGCTGGAGCCTTACTGGGAGACCCAACTCTTGACGAGTACGGGCTCAGTATCCTCGAAGCATCAGCCGGGCTCACTTCGCTTGACTCGCTGGTACCTCCAGAGCCCCCCCTTTGCCTCACGGGACGGTACATTCTGGAGAACACCGAACACCCCTTATTCCTTATGGGAGCGGACGCGAGTGGGTGGTTAAGGGTGTGCCATCTTGGAGAGCCTACCTTGACCATAGCAGGTCTAATCGCTGCCAGCCCCGGGCCGCACTCATCCCTCGCTGGGGTTTTACGGTCGGGTCACATTGACGTGGTTAACTTCAAACTACTTCAGGAACTATTGGCTGCTCGCTTACCGGCCAGCTTGCAGAACCTCAGCGTGGACCTACGGGTCCCAGGCACGCAGGGAGCACTTGCTGTGATGAACACGCCAGTTAAAGGCAGCCCTGAGGTCCTCGGGGGTCCAGTCATCACGCAGCTGCTGCATCAGTTCGGGCCTACGAAGGCCAGAGCCGGCCACTGTGCATGCCATGCCACTGTCACTGTCGCTGCCGATACTGCCACCGGTTATGCTACTGCTGCTAATGCTACTGCTGATACTGCTACTACTATTACTACTACTACTGCTACTACAGCTACTGCTGCTACTGCCACTACTGCGACTGCTACTACTGCCACCGGTTATGCTACTGCTGCCACTGCTGTTACTGCTACTAATGCTGCTATTGCTGCTACTACCGATACTGCGGCTACTGCCACTACTGCGACTGCTACTACTACTGCCACCGGTTATGCTACTGCTGCTAATGCTACTGCTGATACTGCTGCTAATGCTGCCACTGCTGCTACTGCTACTACTACTGCCACTGCTGATACTGCTGTTACTGCGACTACTGCGACTGTTACTACTGCTACTACGACTGCCACCGGTTATGCTACTGCTGCCACTGCTGTTACTGCTACTAATGCTGCTATTGCTGCTACTACTGATACTGCGGCTACTGCCACCACTGCGACTGCTACTACTGCTACTACTGCCACTACTGTGACTGCTACTACTGCTGCTATTGCTGCTACTACCGCTACGGCTGCTACTGCCACTACTGCGACTGCTACTA
>JABHIC010000284.1 GCA_018671205.1 Gammaproteobacteria bacterium | reverse complement strand
TTATTCCTTTATTGTTAGATAAATCAGTGGGATAAATCCAAAATTCTGCTGTTATTTTTTCTCCAGATGCTCCAGGGGGAATATTGTTTGCAGTAGCTAAAACATAATCCCCACTCCCATCAAAACTTCTGGCTTTGCCGAGCTTTCCTTCTGTGAAGGTAGCGCCATTAATTGTGGCCTCTGTGTTCATGAAGCTGGAGTTTGGGTAGCGAATGATGACAATACCTGAGCCACCGTCGCCACCTTTATTAGTAGCATTGTAGTGAGAGCCACCACCACCTCCACCACCAGTATTTGCTCCACCATTTCCTCCAGGAGTGTTTGTTTGTGAGTTAATTACACCCCCACCGCCCGCGGCACCAGAGTTTAGAGCAGACCCTCCGCCGGTGGTTGTACAAACCGCGGCTCCACCCCCACCGCCTCTGCCGCCATTCCCTCCACAGATAGAGTAGCCGGCTCCACCCCCACCGCCACCCCAATAATAACTTGTGCCAAGAATACCATTAACTTTGCCTCCTCCACCATGAGCTATTGCAGTTGAATTTGTACCAGGAGCACCAGCTCCACCACCTCCACCAGAGTAATATTGACCGCCACCTTGTCCACCCCCACCGCCCTGTCCACCAGTGCCAGCTCCACCACCCAATGTTCCACCGTTACTGTATCCTGAGCTACCACCCCCACTACCACCACTGGCTCCAGCGGAGTTGGGGGTATAAGCATAATAAGAGCTTCCTCCAGCTCCTCCACCAATGGCGGTAAGTGTTCCAAAGACTGAATTTTGACCATTCGAAGCACCGATAGTGAATTGATGAGCTGATGGTTGCCCACCAGTACCGCCGGCGGGACCTCCGGCACCACCACCACCAACGGTAACTGTATAGGCTTGCGGAGTTACGGTGTATGCGGAATTTGAGATGACACCACCACCACCTCCGCCACCACCCATATCCATTCCGCCTCCGCCTCCACCAGCGACGACGAGAGCCTCTACGTTGCCACTCCCACTAGTTACTGTAAATGTGTCAGAGCTAGTGAATTTGTGGATGGTATAGCCACCACTATATGAGATGGTGCCTCCAGTGGCTGTGATGTAGTCTGTGGTGGATTGAGTTTCGGCGCTATTTTTGAGAGTTGCTTTGACAGGAACGCGTTCTCTTATCCAAAACCTGTGGTTCATGTCAAAACCAGAAGAATGCTGGGGGCCATTACAGATATACAAATATGTGTCGTCGTTGTATTGATTCATAAAAAAGTGATGCCAACCTGTGTTACTTGCAGTACCCATATTAATGGTACAGCCAGCTCCACCCTGAGGATTGTTAGAGATAACGGTATAACAGTTGATACCGGCTGTCCCAGATCCACCATTGTAACCACAAGAGAGATTCCCGGTCCAGGCAAGTGCCTGGTCTGAGGCACGATAAGATTGAAACACTGTGGTAGTAGAAGATCCAGACATGGCTTTTTCATATGTCCAGGGAGCGGTGTAATTACGAATGACAACATACTCATAATTACCAGTTGAGTAGGCGGTGTTGTAGCCGTTTTGATCGGCCATGACATCAAAATTATTACTCGGGCCAATGATATTTCTGATGTTTTGATCTGAGAGCTTGTAGGCATTGCCTTTTCTGGTAGTGGCGTCGGCAACGGCACCGACGGCAGCTGATTTGCCGATCATTCCTGATCCATACCAGCTTTTTACCGCCATTGTCCAGCCCCCGCCATCGTACGTCATGTTGCAATATACCTCGAGAGGTGGATTGCCACCTTCACCATCAGGGTCGATGGTGTAGGTACCGTCAGCATCATTCCCAAGCTCTTTGAGAGCATAACAACTTCTGGGAACAGTATTATCATTTTCATCTAGGTGCCAGAGGCCTACTGTATTTACATCTGGCTGGTAGTTCGCGTAGGGGGACTCACCAACTGTGGCCGAGAGGTATGAGCCAGGACGATCTGCGGCAATGTAGAAAGGGAGGGAGGATTTGCCAGAGAGATCAGTGCTAGTAATGG
>JABHIC010000283.1 GCA_018671205.1 Gammaproteobacteria bacterium | reverse complement strand
CGGAAGAGAGTCCACCGCCCCACTATTAAGTCTAGGGAACCTAGGCTATCCGAGACCCATCTATGACTCAACTCAACATTGAAGAGCGTATCCAGATGGAGCCGCAGTGGAAACAGCGACTCTTAAGCGAGTTTGAGCAGCCCTATATGGTGCAGTTACGCGAGTTTCTGTTGCAGAGAAAAGAGCAGGGAGCCACGCTCTTCCCGCCGGCTAGCGAGTGGTTCAATGCCTTTAACCACACCCCTTTTGAGCAGGTAAAAGTTGTCATTATCGGGCAGGACCCCTACCACGGCCCTGGGCAGGCACATGGCCTCTGTTTCTCCGTACCAGCGGGCGTTCCCCCGCCCCCTTCTCTGCGCAATATTTATAAGGAGTTGGCAACCGATCTCAATATCCATAACCAGAGCGGCACCCTGACCCCCTGGGCCGATCAGGGGGTGCTACTGCTCAATGCCGTTCTCACGGTTGAGGCAGGTCAGGCGGCCGCTCATCAGGGTAAGGGGTGGGAGAGCTTTACGGATCGGGTGATCGACCATCTCAACCGTGAACGGGAGCATCTGGTCTTTATTCTCTGGGGGGGGTATGCGCAGAAAAAAGGGGCACGGATCGATACCCATCGCCACCGGGTGATACGCTCGCCACACCCCTCCCCGCTCTCTGCCCATCGTGGATTCTTTGGCAGCCACCCCTTTTCCCAGACCAACCACTATCTGACGGAGAATAAAATAGCGCCCATTGAGTGGCAACTATGAAAACACTATTGCCTTATCCGTTTTCCAACGCCTCATAGAGCAGCAGTAAGTCACTCTCCCGCTTCTCCACCCCCTCCTCCAGCTGCCCCCTCTCCTTTATTAACTGAGCCAGCTTCTCTCTACTCTCCTCCAGATAGAGCGCCGCATCAGAGAGCCTCTCCTCAATAGCGGCTGTCTGCTGCTCCATTTTTTCAATCTCTCCCTCCAACCGGCTTACCTTGCGTTTGAGTGCTACCCGCTCTCTGCGCTGTTCCGCCTCCAACTGCCGTTGCTGCTTATTACGGCTAACCGTTACTGCCCCTTCTGCGGGCCCGCCCCCCTTCTGTCTGGGTTCACTGCTCCGCAACCACGCCGCATAATCATTGAGGTCCCCAGCAAATGGAGTGGCGCAGTGGTCGGCAACCAACAGAAACTGATCGGCCACCCCTTCCAGTAGATATCGATCATGGGAGACCACCACCAGCGCCCCCTCAAACGCCTGCAGTGCAACAGTCAGCGCATGACGCATCTCCAGATCAAGATGGTTGGTGGGCTCATCCAGTAGCAGGAGGTTTGGACGTTGATAAATAATCAGTGCCAACACCAGACGGGCCTTCTCCCCTCCAGAAAACGGCCCTACCGGTTCAAAGACACGCTCCCCGTTGAAGCCAAATCCCCCCAGGTAATTCCTCAACCCCTGTTCAGTAGCCTCGGGATGGTTGCGTTGCAGATGAAGCATGGGGGAGGCCTTCAGGTCGAGCAGCTCCAGTTGGTGCTGGGCAAAATAACCCACAACCAGTGCCTGTGCCTCATTGCGTTCTCCGCTCAACAGGGTCTGCGCATTGGAGAGCAGCTTCATCAGGGTGGACTTTCCGGCTCCGTTGCGTCCCAACAGGGCAATACGATCCCCCGGATTAAGGGTCAGGGAGAAGTGGTCCAGAATCCTCGTCTCTCCATATCCCGCAGCGGCCTCCTCAATGGTTAGCAGTGGGTGTGGATTCTTCTGCGGCTGAAAAAACTGAAAATGGAAGGGGGAGTCCACATGAGCCGGGGCAATCTCCTTCATCCTTTCCAACGCCTTGATCCGACTCTGCACCTGTTTGGCCTTGGTGGCTTTGGCTCGAAAACGCTCCACAAAGTGGTGCATATGTTCCCGCTCTCGCTGTTGGCGCTGGTGAGCCACCTGCTGCTGGGCCAGCCGCTCTGCCCGTATCCGTTCGAAAGCACTGTAGTTCCCCGGAGTCAGCGTCATCTGTTGCTGCTCAATATGGATGGTGCCATCAATGACTCGATCCAGTACATCTCGATCATGAGAGATCAGTAACAGGGTCCCTTTATACTGTTTCAGCCACGCCTCCAGCCAGAATACTGCGTCCAGATCGAGGTGGTTGGTGGGCTCATCCAGCAATAGCAGATCGGAGCGGGCCATCAATGCCTGAGCCAGATTGAGACGCATCCTCCAGCCACCAGAAAATGACTCTACCCTCTGCTCCTCCTGCTCTACACTGAAGCCCAACCCCTGCATCAGACGGGCCGCCCGGTTGCGGGCATTGAAACCATCAATGGCCTCCAGCTCCGCATAGAGCATCCCCTGTTTGACCCCATCCTCTGCCTCTTCTGCCTCTCGTAACACCTGTTGCAGTTGACGCAAGGCACGGTCTCCGTCCATTACCAGATCAATCGCGCTGCACTCCAGAGCGGGGGTCTCCTGCGCCACATGAGCAATTGTCCAGCGCTCGGGAAGCTCCAGTCGCCCCTCATCAATTGCCATCTCTCCCAGAATCAGTGCAAACAGGCTTGATTTACCACTACCGTTGCCTCCCGTTACCCCAATCTTCTGTCCGGGATGGATAGCAAGTGTGCTCCCCTCAAAGAGCAGACGGGGACCACGACGAATGGAGAGCTCATCGATACGAATCATTCTAGGATCACTGGTGAAGGGTCTCAAACTCAAAGGGAACCTCGTAGATCACCTCACCCAGCTGAACCTCTACCTTGGCTACCCACTCCATCAATGAGCGTATACAGATAGAGAGGCTACCTCTGCCACTAAACTGCAGGGCATCTGCTAGCTCCTGTTGACGCCGAAGTGGATAACTCAGATATCCCATATACATCTCTTTGCCCTCAAAGGAGACCTGAACCGCCTCAGGCTCAACTCCCTCAAAACGGGCGACTAATACAATGGCCTCGGCGGGGTTGGGCTGTTTGGGCGTTATCTCAAAGGTGAGGACGCCTCCCCCGGGCAGTTCCGCACGACAGGCCTGTAGATGAAGTGGACACCCTGCCACCAGTGGAAGCGCAATCCGCTGCTCTGCCGAGGCGGTCAACCAGAGTCGGCTGGCCATTTCTGCCATCAACACGAGTGCAGTCAGTAGCGTGACAGCCATCAACAGCCCTCTCCAACGAGGAGGAGCCATCACCAAGCCGATTGAATGGCAGCCAGATCACGCACCATACTATCCGGTTGATGTGGGGTTGAGAAGATCGCATGGAGCTCCCCCTTTGGATTGGTCAGGAAGATGGTTGCGGAGTGGTTGATCAGATAACCATTTTCCAGCCCCTCTGGAACCCCCTCATCCGGGTCGATAATGAGTTCTTTACCCTGGAAGAAATAGACCCGTTCATACATCGCCCCCATATTGCGGGCAAACCGGTCAACCTCTGCCTGCTCTGCAGTTACTCCCAAAAAAGAGGGGTGGTAGAAACCCGCATAGCGCTGAAGCTCACCGGGGAGATCTTGTTGTGGATCAACGGAGACGAAGGTGACCTGGGGAGGCTCGACACTACCCGGACTCTTCTCGATACGACGCATCATCTCTGCCAGGGTGTAGAGCTCTGTAGGGCAGACATCCGGACAACGGGTATAGCCAAAGAAGAAGAGTGTCCAGTTGCCCGCTATCTGCTCAGGGCCGAACTTGCCCAACGCATGGTGGCTCAACTGAAAAGGTTGCAAAACCCTGGGAGTCGGCAGCACCGTGGCCCCCTCCATAACCGGCGGAGCGGGCGGTTCACACCCCGCCGTCAGCAGGATAGCCCCCATCAATATCAGGTATCTCATAAATTTCTTCATAACGTGACAGTGTAAACCTTGTCGGGAGCGATGAGAAGAGAGCAAAATGATGTCTCAATCTAATTTAGGAGTATCCTTGTACGCTATGACTAAAAAGCCCCCCTCACGGAGACTCTCTGTTGGCGCACTGGTACTCTATAAAAGCGGGCCGGCCCGGGTAGTGCTGATCAGTGACAAGATCGATATTCAGCTAGCTAACGGAAAAAACAGACGGGTACGGGATAAGGATGTTGTACATCTCCATGATGGTCCCATTCACTCTCTGGCCGATCTGGACTCACTCCGTGATGCCCCTCTCAACGGAGAGGTTGAGGAGGCATGGGAGCTGCTGGGAGAGGAGTGCATCCCGCTGGAGGAGTTGAGTGAGCTGATTTTTGGTGAGGCCACCCCCGCCACCCTCTGGAGCAGCTGGATACAGGTCACCGAGGATATCTACTTTCACGGGACTCCCGGACAGATTCAGGGCTACTCCGCAGATCGTGTTGCGCGGGTCAACGCAGAGCGTAGCGCAAAGGCGGTAGCCCAACAGCAGAAAGAGGCCTTTCTACAGCGTTTGCGAGACAAGCAGTTAGAGGAGGAGGATTACCAACAACTCAGTGATGTAGAGATGGTGGCTCTGGGGCGAAGTGAGGTGAGCCGAATCCTGCGTGATCTGGGGCGGGATCAGCGCCCGGAAAGTGGACACCACCTGCTGCTGGAGACCGGATACTGGGAGCCGCTCTTTAACCCCTATCCGATCCGGATGGGGGTTGAGACCACTACGGCAGAGGGAGAGATCCCTGAGCTGGCGGATGAGCAGCGGGTTGACCTGACTCACCTCACCTGCTGGGCGATTGATGACAGCGGGAATCAGGATCCGGATGATGCCATCAGTCTGGAGGGAGAACAGCTCTGGGTTCATGTGGCGGATGTGGCGGCACTGGTGCAAGCGGATAGTGCGCTCGACCTGGCCGCTCGTGCGCGTGGGGCCAATCTCTACCTCCCGGAAGGGACGCTCTCCATGCTCCCTGCCGCCATTACCGAGCAGTTGGGGCTGGGGCTACAGCAGCGCTCTCCCGCCCTCTCCTTCCGCTTTACCCTCTCTGCAGAGGGAGAGGTGGGTGAGATTGAGGTGATGACCAGCTGGATCCGTGTGACCCGGACCACCTACGATGCGGTGGAGCATGAAATTGAGTCGGAAACCTTTGCTCCGCTCTACCAGAAGGCACTCCTCTTTCAGCAAAAACGGAGCCGGCAGGGGGCGATACGGCTGATCCTTCCCGAGGTAAAGATTCGGGTCAAACCTGACCCCCATGAGATTAGTATCACACCACTCCCCCGTCTGCGGAGCCGGGATCTGGTCACCGAGTTCATGTTGATGGCAGGTGAGGCCGCTGCCCGTTTTGCCCAGCAACATGAGATCCCCTTCCCCTACTCTACGCAGCCCCCTCCAGAGGGGGATGAGAATGGCAACCCTTATCCACAGCCGGAAACCCCGGCGGAGATGTACCGTTTCCGCCGCCGTTTCCGGCGCAGTCAACTGAAGAGCCAGCCAGAGCCTCACTCCGGTCTGGGAATGGCTCTCTATAGCCAGGTGACCAGCCCACTGCGTCGTTATCTTGATCTGGTGGCTCACCAGCAGCTACGCCGCTGGATAGAGCAGCAACCGCTGCTGGATGGGGAGATTCTGACGGAGCGGGTGGGTGCCGCAGAGGCGGTGATCGGCAGTGTACGCCGGGCAGAGCGTTTCTCTAACCAGCACTGGACCCTGCTCTGGCTACAGCGCAACCCCGGCTGGAGCGGTGAGGCTATTCTGGTGGATCGCATGAAACAGCGGGGAACCTTCCTGATTCCCACCCTCGGCATGGAGTGTAAGGCACGCCTTAAGCAGCCCGCAGAGCTCAATCAGTCTCTTACGCTAAAGCTCTCTGAGGTGGACCTCCCCGAGTTGACGGGCTATTTTCAGGTTGAGTCGAGGAGTCTAGGCTGAACCTGAATCTAACTGATAGCAGTTCTGCTTACACTCGACCGGCAGAGTAACCTCAACCACCGCACCCTTACCGGAGCCTTCACTCATCACCGATAACTGCCCCCCCAGAGCGTAGGCAAAATTGGCCGCACTATGGAGCCCCAGTCCACTCCCACGAACCTTGGTCGAGTAGCCGGACCGTACCACCTTATCCAGATGATCTGAGGTGATTCCACTCCCATTATCAGTGACTCGAAGCCGCCAGAACGGAGTACGCTCCGGCTCACCCCCATTTTCCGGAAGCTCCTGTTCCAACTGCTCTACCTCAATCGTAATCGTCCCACTCTCTGCGCCCCCCTCGCCCCCCTTTTCGCTAATTGCCTCATAACTATTCTTTATGAGATTCACCATCATCTGCCCCAATGGACTGCGGGGCAGGAAAACCTGTGGCATCCCCTTCTCCTCAATGGTTTTGAACCCAATCTTTCGCTCTTCCAGTTGGCTATTCACCAACATACCGATATCAGAGATCAGGGATGAGAGATAAAAATGGGAGGATATCAGCCCCTGGTTACTGGTCAACTCACGCTGTGCATTAATAATCTGGCGAATATGCTCATCGGCATGACCTAATAGATAACTCTCTTCCCCCAGCTTCTTTCCATGCTCCTCTCTCAACAGCGCAGCACTCAACCCCATAATTTTCAACAGTCGCTGCTGATCACCATCTTTATCAAAGTTCGCTTTTGCCTTCTCTAACATATCTGCCAGCTCCATCAGAGCATCCGCCACATTTTGAATGGGTGCGATACGGCTGTCCACACTGACCATCCCATTGCCAATATTATGCAGGACGGCCGCCCCCATCTCAATCAGCCCATTGTGGTAGGCACTGATACGCTCCTGACCCCGTAACAGCTCCTCCTGCTGATGGTAAAGATAGAGTTGCAGGTGTGTCTCCACACGTGCCAATAGCACCGTAGGCTCAAACGGCTTGGTGATATAGTCAGCACCTCCGGCCTCAAACCCCTCCAACACATCACGCACATCACTCTTCGCCGTTAGAAAAATTACCGGAATATTACTCCGTTTAGGGTTCTGCTTAAGCTGCCGACACATCTCATATCCCCCCATCCCCGGCATCATCACATCCAGAAGCAGTAGATCCGGCTCTATCGACTCCATCAGCTTCAGCGCATCACCTCCACTCTGTGCAAAACTGATGCGGTATTTTCCAGCGTTATTCAACACCCCGCCTACCACTTGCAGGTTGGCGGTCTGGTCATCAACAACCAGGATACGTGGTCGTGCGTCTTTCTCACTCATTATTCAATAAATCCAAAAATCGCCCTAATAACAGTTCTATCATTTTGATATTAAATACGGAAGCCTGTTGGGCCAACTCCAGTGCCCAAACTCTCAACGGCTCACACCCGGTGGATTCCGCAGTGCGCCTCACCGACTCGGCCAGCACCATAATGGTATCCATATCGTTTGTCCGCTTCACCTCGTTCAGCTCTTCCATGTGTTCTTGTTTCAGTCGAGCAATCAGACCCGCGTCTATGTTATCACTACTCAACTGCGTCAGCAGCTCCTCTTCTACACTCAGCAACCTCATCCCCGGATTATCCGATCTCTCTTCCCTCACTACTCCGCCCTCTACCCGTAACGGAAGAGAGAAGCTAAAACAGCTCCCCTCCCCCTCTTCGCTCTCCACACTGATGCCCGCCCCTCCCATCAGACAGACCAACCGCTGACTGATCGCCAGCCCCAACCCGGTCCCCCCAAATCTTCGGGTTGTAGAGCTGTCTGCCTGTATAAAGGCATCAAAAATCTGCCGCTGTTCTGCCTCACTCATCCCAATTCCTGTATCTGTCACAGAGAACTGAATCGTGCAGATATTATCCGCCCGATCCAACTCAGCAGCGTGCAGCACCACACTCCCCTGCTGTGTAAACTTAAAGGCATTACTGCACAAGTTCATTAACACCTGGGTTATTCGATGGGTATCGCCTCGCAATAGCGTCTCTGTACCCGGAGCAATAGTCACCTCAAAAACAATCCCTTTTTTTACGGTCAATCCACTATAGAGGGCGACATGCAGATTCTCCAATAGTTTTTCCAGATCCAGAGAGTGCTCCTCAATATTCATCTTACCCGCCTCAATTTTGGAACTATCGAGAATATCATTCAACAGTTGCAGCAGTGTCTTGGCAGAACTCTGCTGACTCTCTAGATAACTCCGCTGTTTCGGCTTGAGCTCCGTCTCTAACAGTAGTCCACTCAGTCCCAGAATGGAGTTCATTGGGGTGCGAATTTCATGGCTCATATTGGCAATGAACTCAGACTTGTAACGACCACTCTCCGCCAGCTGCTCTGCCGTCTCCTGATGACGCCTCATCTCATCAGTCAGCGCCCGGGTACGCTCTACAACCCGCCCCTCCAGCGCCTGCTGATGATGCTCCAGTGCCTCAGAGAGTGTCCTGTTCTCCACCGCCTGGTTTCTAAAAAGCTCCAGTGCATTTGCCATATCTCCCAGCTCATCGGGGTGGTCACGAAGAGGAATGGAGAGGGAAAGTGATCCGGCGGAGAGTTTTCGTGTCACCTCGATGAGCATTTTCATCTCTCTCCCGATACGCCGCACATAGACCCACCCCATCCAGACCAGTAACAGGATCACTACGCTAGAGAGGAGTGCTCCTGCCTGTGAAAAATGGAGAATACGGGTGGTTTCAGCGATACTGGAGACCATCTGTTGCTGAGAGAGGCCCACCAGGGTAGATACCCCATCATGGATTTTCTGCCCTAGCTGCTCTAGCCTCTGCTCTATCTTCTGCCCCTTCTCAAGCTGCTCGATCCACTGTCGCTGGAGTGAAAAGAGCGATAAAAGTGATCCCATCTCTTCGATGGATTTTTCCAGTGTCTGCCGATTCTCAACCACCTCATCCAAATTATGGTTAATTCGTCGAAACATCCGGCGACTGGCCTTTTCTATCTGCGACAATGCCTCTACTTTCTGGGTTAACTGAGCAGCATGCAGACTCTGCCCTAACTGCGTGGCGGCTGAAGCAGCGGCATAGAGACGCTGAAGTTGACTCTTCTGAATGGAGTGCCCACGATGATCCTCAGCGGTTACGATGGAGTGGTCACCCATCTCCCCCCAGATCAGGTTGATCAGTGGTGTAATCACCATCAATAACATCTTATGCCGCTGCTGAATCAACTCTGTATAGTGATGCTGTTTATGCTCCATCTCCAGGTGCTGCTGGAGCTGACCATCCACCTGATAGATCATCAATTTTAGCTGTACCAGTAGCTGATCAAGCGTCTGCTGCAGGGGGGTGAATTCGGCAGATATTCCAGTGCCACTGAAGAGCTGATCAAAGAGATGATTCACCCGCTGTTCTTGTTGATTGATCTCAAACAGTCGCTCCCAGCGCTCCTCTTCCGTTGAGGTGTACTGCAGATCAATCACCTTGCGTACCAGCTGCTCTGTCGCATCAGTGAACTGATCCGCTCTGAGGATCAATGGAAAGCTATTGACCAGGGTCTGTTGGTGGGAGGTGGCGATTCGATCCATGGTGATCACCCCCACGAGGGCGATACCCACAGCAACAAGAGAGAGCCCTCCAAAAATAAGCGTCAGCCAGTGACGAACCATCAACATGGTTAATGCATCTGCTCGACAGCCTCTTCCCAAAGGCTGGTGGTATAGGCGAGGGGAGGTGCTCGTCTCAACACACCTCTCTCAAGCAGGAGATCCACTGTCTGTTGGTAGCGAAGCCCCACCAGCTGTTGATACTGTTCACTACTCAGATGCTCTCCTTCGGGATAAACCAACTCCATCACAATACCCAACATCCTGCGTTGATGCTTCTCATCCAACATCCCGGTCGGATCATTATCCAAAATAATCTCCAGCGCCTCTTCCGGGTGTTGCTGGGTGTAGTACCACCCCTCAAGCGTGGCCGCAATGAAACGTACCAGTCGCTGCCGAAGCCGCGGGAGACGCAGGTGACTCTCCAATACATAGAGGCCATCCTCCAGGGTCGACACCCCCAACGTATCAAAGTTAAAGGAGATGATCTCCTCCTCTCTCATCCCCCGATCCAGCAGCTGCCAATACTCGTTATAGCGCATCGTTGAAATACAGTCTGCCCTCCCCTCCAGCAGATCGTTGACATTAAAATTTTGTGGGTAAATCTCTGCCGTTATCCCATAACTACTGAGCAGTGCCATGATCATCAACTCATCCCCCGCGAACCAGGAGCCGATTCGCTTTCCATCCAGGTCACTCAACTGCTCAATCCCGTGATCCCTGCGACAGGAGAGGCTATAGCCCGAATGGAGAAAGAGTTGGGCAATATTGATCAGCCGAACACCTTCTTTCTGCCGAAGAAGCAGGATATCCAGCAACCCGTCAATACTTACATCGGTTGCTCCCAACTGTAAATTTTCAGCAGGACTGCGATTTGGGCCTCCCGGAAGAATGGTCACATCAAGTCCATGCTGTCGGTAGAATCCTTTGTCCAGGGCTACGTAGAAACCGGCAAACTGGGCCTGAGTAATCCAGCGCAGTTGCAGAACCAGAGATTCCAACGGCTCACCCTTCTCTCCCACCTCCTCTGCCAGCGTGTAGGGTGGCAGAAGCAGGAGTAGCAGTAACCCCGCAGATAATTTACCCAACATCACTCCTCCATCCAGATTGCCCGCTTGCGGATAGCCTCTGGTAGCACCACTCCAGACTGCTCTAATAGCGGCTGGTTGATAAAGGTATTCCATCTCCGGTTTTTAACTACGGCGATGGTTTCAGCAGCCACCCCCTGTAGAATCTGTTTTGCGGCCTCTGCCGACCACTCCCCCTGCTCCTCTGGATCTTTAGCCATCACCAGAACGACCAGCTCTCTCATCCAGTCATTGATTGATACAGAAAAGGTCCGCCCCTGCTCTCTGACAAAAGAGATTGCCTCCTCCTGGTTCCAGCCCTGAATACCGGCATTATTGGACAACACCACCAAGTCTGCCTGTTGGGCCTGAAGGAAGGCGGACTTCCACTGCTCAAAAGTCTCTATATAGTGTGTCGCAAAGGTGGTTCTGTCCCCACTAAAACGGGAGATGATCGGCTCAAGCTGTTTATAAGCCGTAATCCGATCCGCATCAATCATAACCACATGAAGATGTGACCGTCCCTCCTCTTTGGCCTTTTTCAGCAACAGCTTTTTTGACTGGATAAAGAGTGGATCAAGCGGAGTCACCTCAATCATCCCGGTCATCGAGGAGAAGGGGTAACCATACTCCTCGATACTCCAGTTGACACCACAGAATACCACCGGAGTAGGGTCTTCTTTAAGATGGGGAACCACCAGATATTTTGAGGCGTTATCATCCGCAGCAATGATCACATCCGGTTTCCAGTGGTGAATAATCTGTAGCACCTCGGCGACCTGGGCACGAATAAACTCAGGGTCTGGATTTCGCTTTGAGTCCATATAGTAACGACGAATCGTACAGGCATCCCCTAGCGTCCGGGTGGCCCCCCTGTCAATCCCGTCATTCCAGGCGTAGCCGATATGGTAGGAGTAGACCAGCAGACAACGCTTCTCTATGCTCTCAGACTCTCCCTGTGGCTCTGGCCCTGGTTCTGCCTCAACAACCCCAGCCATAAGCAGAATCAGTGGCAAGCCGATAAAAAATAGCCGGTTCATTCGGTTCATTTTTGAGTCCCCCCCTTTATATCAACTGCTCACCCCTCCTGAACATCTACCCACGCCTGCTCAGTGTAGGTCTTGATCGCCAAGGCATGAAGTTCACCACTGACCAGCAGATCATTAACGGTAGCCATCACCGCACGCTGCTGGGCAAGCAACCCCTGATCCGAGAATGTATCACTAATAACCGTTGCTTCACAACTACAACCATCCCCGCTAAGGTGTGCAGTCGCGCCAGGGATGCCTGCCTCAATCCTCTTTTTGATCTCTTCAAGTTCCATCGTAACCTCTTCTCTTTAATATCTCTATTTTCCCAGCTACTTCTGCCGACATCTATTTACCCTTCCTGCTCTTGTCCCCACTACGTTTGGGTGGGCTCTTATCGACCCACTCGGCTGTTTTTAACAGCAGTCTATCGACCCGGTTGCGAATCTTACGGCTACCGGATGCGTAGTTATTTACCATTATAGTAAAAGTGAGTTCTTGCCCTTTTGGGCTCTTCAGGTAACCGGCAATGGCCTGAATTGAGGAGAGTGTTCCGGTCTTGCCCCAGACCCTGCCCTCCAGTGGGGTCTCACGAAAGCGCCAGGTAAGCGTACCATCCTTACCGGACTGAGCGAGCGATTGGCGGTAAACCTCAGCCTCTGGGTGTTGGCTCATTACCCGTAGCAATCGGTTTAGATCCTCTGGACGAAACAGGTTGTAGCGGGAGAGCCCGGACCCATCCACCATCTTATAGCGATAAGATTTCACCTTATGCCTCTTCATAAACTGGGCAATCGTCTGCAGCCCCCGCCCTACCGATCCTCTCTTGCTCACCTCTCCCGCCTTATTGCGCCGCACGCCCATAGCCCGCAACAGGTGTTCGGCCACCAGATTGATGCTGCGTTTATTGGCCAGCGGCAGAATTTCACTCAACGGCTTCGAGTGGTGGGTCCAGACCATCCCTCCTGCCTGACGCCTGCCTTTTTGGTAATTTTGTATCTGATCCCGATCCAGCGCTTTGCCCTCGACTGCTATCCCGGCCCGCTCCAGTGCCTCTCTGAACAGGGTTGCGGTATAGGCCGTAGGGTTGTTGACCGTCATCTTACCGGACATTGCCGGGTTCCGTCTCATCTGCTTCGGCACCTCTACCACAAAGTGGTTGCTGCCCCGCTTGCGCCCAATCTTAACCTGACGGCTCTCCTCCGTTACAGTGACCTTTGCAGTAAGGTAGTCACTCTTCGGGTAGAGGTGAATCTGTCCCTTTTTAAGCCGCTGCTTGCTGTTTTTGTCGATTTTGTAACCGACAGTTCCCCCATGAATGGTCAACCCTGACGCTTGTGCAGAGAAGGCGTAGTTCTCATCATCCCATGCCCACCCCTCACCGAGTGGCTCATCCACAAAAATAGAGTCCACTCCAACAATATCTCCCTTGATCCGTTCCACCCCCTCTTTAGCGATCTGTCTGGCCCACTGATTGAGGATTTTACGTCCCCCTGCCCCCTCTGCAATCCCCAGGGTGGGGTCTCCCCCACCAATAATTTGTAAATCACCATGCACCACCCCATTGCCAGGAAACTGATGAAAGGGAAATTGAATATGGGTGGTAAACGTATAGTCAGGGCCCAAGCGGTCAAGTGCAACCGCAGTGGTGACCATCTTAGTGACGGAGGCCGGCACAAAGGGGAGATCCCCATTACGCGAATAGAGCACCTTGCCACTTTTGCTCTCTTCAATGCGAATCCCCCAAAGCGCAGCTGGCGTTTTGGGGGAGTCTATGATGGCATCCAGGTCAGAGACCAGATCGGCTTCTGCTCTGCTCTGGTAAAAAACCAGGAACAGCAGGCTCACGCAGAACCCTATCCACGCTGCCCCCCTCCCCCTAAAAAGGGGAGGAGAGTGCGGATCTCTACATTGAGTGCTGATTTCTATTCCCGGATATCCTTCCAGGTTACCCGGCAAGGGTCTGCAATAACTCGTTAAGCCTGCGAGTGAAGCTGGCGGGATCATCGAGCTGACTCCCTTCTGCCAGTACCGACTGGTCAAACAGAATACGGCTCCAATCCGCGAAACGCTCATCATCGGCCTCACTCTGTAGGCGCTCTACCAGAGGGTGTCCGACATTAATCTCCAGAATACGCTTGGAACCCGCCACCTCCTGCCCCATGCTCTTCATGATCCGCTCCATGTTGGCATCCATCCCTCCTGCACCGGCAACCAGACAGGCGGGCGAGTCGGTGAGTCGGCTGCTGACGCGGATATCTTCCACCTCGTCACTCAGCACCTCTTTCATCTGCTCAATCATGCTTTTGAAGGACTCTTCCTCCTTCTCCAGCTCCATCTTCTCATCCTTATCCTCCAACTCACCGAGGTCAAGATCCCCCTGAGTCACAGATTGCAGGGATTTACCATCAAACTCACGCAGATGGTTGGTGACCCACTCATCCACCGAGTCGGTCAGTAACAGAACCTCAATCCCCTTCTTACGAAAAACCTCCAGGTGAGGGCTGTTTTTTGCCGCATTATAGGTCTCAGCCGTAATGAAGTAGATCTTATTCTGCCCCTCACTCTCTGAGGTGGAAAAACGACAGAGCTTGGCGATCCGCTCCTGGTTAGAGGTGTCCTCTATCAGCCCCTCTTTAAACACAGAGCCAAATTCACTCCAAAACTTGCTGTACTCCTCCTCACCTCTCTTAACAACCCCTTCCAGCATCCCCAGCACCTTCTTAACCGACCCCTTTTTAATCTGGTCGACCACCTTGCTGCTCTGCAAAATTTCACGGGAAACATTGAGAGGGAGATCATTTGAATCAATAACACCTCTAATAAACCGCAGATAGGTTGGCATTAATTTATCGGTATCTTCCATGATAAAAACCCGACGCACATAGAGCTTGATACCGTGAGTTCGCTCACGGTCATTCAGGTCAAACGGTGCTTTAGCCGGAAGGTAGAGTAACTGGGTATACTCCAGATTTCCCTCTACCCGTGCATGGATCCACTCCATTGGCTCCTGCCAGTCGTGACCTACACTCTTGTAGAACTCTTTGTACTCTTCCTCACTGATCTCATTGCGGTTGAGACTCCAGAGAGCAGTCGCCTTATTGACCTGCTCCCACGGCTCCATCTCCTTGGGCTCCTCTCCCTCCTCGGCGGGAGGTGGCGCATCCGGCTCCATCATAATGGGCAGGGTGATGTGCTCGGAATATTTATGCACCAGTGAACGTAGTTTCCAACCATCCAGAAACTCGCTCTCCTCCTCTCTCAGGTGGAGGGTAATGGATGTGCCACGGCGGGCCTTATCAATGGTCTCCAGGGTGTAATCCCCCTCCCCTGTGGACTCCCAACGCACCCCGTGTTCAGCCGTCAAACCGGCACGGCGGGTCTCAACCGAAACACGATCTGCGATAATAAAGGAGGAGTAGAAGCCAACGCCAAACTGACCAATCAGGTGTGAATCCTGCTGCTGATCCCCGGTCAGCTTCTCAAAAAAGCTCTTGGTTCCGGAGCGGGCGATGGTGCCAATATTCTCCATCACCTCCTGACGGTTCATGCCGATACCGTTGTCCTCGATAGTGACCGTTTTCGCCTCCTTGTCCACACTGATCTCTACCAGCAGGTCAGGCTCACTCTCAAACAGTGCATCATCTGAAAGCCCCTCAAAACGAAGTTTGTCGCAGGCATCTGCACCATTTGAGACCAACTCACGCAGGAAGATCTCCTTGTTGCTATAGAGTGAGTTGATCACCAACTTGAGAAGTTGTTGTACTTCTGCCTGGAACCCCATTGTCTCTTTATGAGCATCGGTCGTGTGTACTTCTGTTGTCATTACCCTACTTTCTCCTGTTCTTTTATTATCAACATGATAAAAAATATATTTAAACTAAAAAATCACTATGCAATACCGCACATAAGAGATGGTCTGCTCATTGATGGGGACACTTTAACGAATTTCAAGCTTTTATCTGAGAACTATTTTCCAGGCGTAAACCGATAGCCCTGTTCCAGACAGTAGCGCAACCAGTGGCTGAGGAAGAGATTGAGTCGCCAACGTGCATCTAGGTTCTCTTCCCCCTCCTGCACCAGGGATAGAAAAGAGCGCAGTGACTCTCCCTGACTCATCGACAGCACCTCTGCCTGTGCGCTGTCATGGTAGAGACGGATCTTTGCGGAAGGCTCCTCCACTGCACCATCAGCATCGGTAAAGCGGTAGGTCAGTAGCAGCGTAGTGGTATAGCGATTCTCTTCCAGCAGCGTAAGAAAGAGAGGGAACTCTCCCTCTGTCCGCTGCTCCTGATGGGCGGGTAGCTGCCGAACCTCGGCAGCCAGACGAAAAAAGAGGCTATAGTTCTCCTCATAGAGTGCCATCAGCGTCGCCAGGTTCTGCCGGGTCAGGCGCCGTATCAGCGCCGGTTGTCGGCGACAAGTCTGACTCAGGCTATGGTGAGTGGTGGGGTTCATTCCCCCATTCTATCAACCGAGGATTCCAGGATCAAAGTTTCTCGCCCCATTCGTGCCGTAGACGTTGCCGATTCATCATCAACCACTGAACCCCCAACAGAGGGGTAGCCGAGTTGATTTTCCCCTGCTGCCACTGCACTAGGAGATCCTCCCACGGAACGACATGAACCAGGATATCCTCCCCCTCATGATCAAGACCATGAACCCCGTAGGCCCGGGTGGAGTCGACCTCACCACAGTAAAGCGTCATGGTCTCAGAGGTGCCACCGGGGCTGACCCAGTAGTGGGCAATCCGCTCCATTCTACCGATTAGGCATCCCGCCTCCTCAACCGATTCACGCCGAGCCACCGCCTCTTCGCTCTCCCCCGACTCAACCATTCCCGCCACCACCTCCAGAAACCAGGGGGAGGTCTGACACTCCAGCGCCCCTATTCGGAACTGCTCCACCATCACCAGAGCATCCTCTCGGGGATCATAGAGCAGTACCGCAACGGCGTGCCCCCGCTCAAACAGCTCGCGCGAAATCGGCTCAGACCACCCCCCCTCAAATAGGGTGTGCAAAAGACGATATCGCTCCATTTTGAAGAAGCCATCATAGACAATCTGCTTATCAAGAATTTTGTACCTCTTCTCCATAGCCCCCCCTTAACTCCGGTTACCCCATCCCGTCTTGAGACTCTCTCACCAACTTCTCTATTCTTGAGAGAAAGGCGTCACGCTCTACCGATTTTTTAATCATATAGCTGAAAACAATGACCTGTTCAGAGATTTCTTAGAGGTGCCCCTTTGTTCTCCAGTGCTCATCACTCTGAAACAATACCGAAACAGTCGTTTTGTATACTGGAGTGGATGAACCGCTATCGGCAGGTCTCAACCCTCCTCCTCCGAGCCCTCCGCTAGCGGTTTGTCGCTTTACCGTTACGACAGCGCCTCCATCACCCGTTGCAACCTTACTCTTGCCTCAGATGCAATGGGCTGAATAGCCTCAAACTCAGAGAGCCCAAGAAAACTGTTGGGGTCAAGAAACTCAACCGCTACCCCCCCACTCTCCTCTGCACGAACGACCACATTACAGGGTAACAAGGCACCCACATGAACATCTGCATCAATCGCCTTTGCTGCCAACGGCGGGTTACAGGCACCTAATATACGGTAAGGGGGCAACTCCTGATCGATCTTCTTCTTCAGGGTTGCCGCCACATCAATATCGGTCAGTACTCCGAACCCCTCCCCCTTGAGTTTCTCGATTACTCGCTCTACTGCCTCATCAAAACCACACTCCACCACTGTTCCAAACGTATAGGCCATATCTTCTCTCCTTGTTATTGCGCATCAGCGCTATTTTCTATTGAAGCTAAAATCCAACTTCCATGAAGTATAACAAAACCAATTCCGGTATCATCGATACCTATCATCAACTACCCCCCTTAATCAGTTACCCCCCCCCTTAATGAGAAGATTTCTATGTGCGGAATTGTAGGTGCCATTGCCAGACAGGATGTAACCCCCCTACTACTGGAGGGGCTAAAGAGGCTGGAGTACCGGGGGTATGATTCTGCGGGGGTCGCTCTGCTCGATTCCGCCCAGACGATTCAACGCATCCGGCGGGCCGGTAAGGTCTCTCGCCTGGAACCCCCACTGGAAGAGCAGGGGCTCTCCGGCCATTTGGGTATTGCCCACACCCGCTGGGCCACCCATGGGGCTCCGGAACAGGCCAATGCCCACCCCCATATTGCCAACAGACGGGTGGCCGTGGTCCACAACGGGATTATTGAGAACCACGCAACACTGCGAAAACAGCAGACAGAGCAGGGGTTCAGATTCACCTCAGAGACCGATACCGAAACGATCGTTCACCAGATTGAGTACTACCTGCAACAGGGGGATGGGCTCTCCGCTGCACTGCGCCACTCCATCAATGATCTTGATGGGGCCTATGCCCTTGGGGTCATCAGTATGTTGGAGCCAGAACTGCTGGTTGCTGCTCGCTGGGGTAGCCCACTGGTGATTGGTCTGGGTGAGAATGGACACTACATCGCCTCCGATACGGCGGCTCTGCTCTCTGTAACCAACCGCTTCATTTTCCTGGAGGATGGTGATCTGGCTGAGATCCGTTCCGACTCGGTCACCATTTTTGATCAGCAGCGCAACCGGGTAGATCGCCCGATCCATATCTCCAAACTCAGCGCAGACGACACGGATCTGGGCCCCTATGCCCACTATATGCTCAAGGAGATCTATGAGCAGCCGATCGCCATTGCGGACACGCTGGAGGGGCGCATCATTAATGGGGAGATCATGGCGGGTATATTTGGCCCCGAGGCCAGCACAATTTTCCCCCAGATCCGGCAAATCCAGATCATCGCCTGCGGTACCAGCTACCATGCCGGAATGGTCGCCCGCTACTGGTTTGAACGCATCCTGAAGATGCCCTGCAGTGTTGAGGTGGCGAGTGAATTTCGCTATCGCCACCCTGTCCTGCTGGAGGGGACATTGACCGTCACCCTTTCCCAGTCGGGAGAGACGGCAGATACGCTGGCTGCACTGAAAGAGGTAAAGAAGCGGGGGTTTCTGCAGACGCTTGCCATCTGCAATGTACCCGAGAGCTCACTGGTACGTGAATCAACACTCTCCCTGATGACCCATGCTGGCCCTGAGATTGGGGTCGCCTCCACCAAGGCCTTTACGACCCAGCTTGTGGCACTGCTGCTGCTGATTCTGGCGCTGGGAAAAGAGCAGAAGAGCCTCCCCTCTCATGAGTCGATCGAGATTATTGAGGCGCTGGAAAAACTTCCCCGTCAGGTTGAGAAGGTGCTGAACAGAGACCTTGCCATCCAGCAGATGGCGAGAGAGTTTGCCAACAAGGAGCACGCCCTCTTTCTGGGTCGCAACCGTATGTATCCGATTGCAATGGAGGGGAGCCTGAAGCTGAAGGAGATCTCCTATATCCATGCAGAGGCCTATCCTGCCGGTGAGCTAAAACATGGCCCGCTGGCACTGGTGGATGAGAATATGCCGATTGTTGCGGTGGCTCCCAGTGATGTATTGATGGAGAAACTCCACGCCAATCTGGAGGAGGTGAAGAGCCGCCACGGGGAGCTGTTTGTCTTTACCGATACCGACTCCCATTTTGAGGGGAGTGAGCAGATCCATACCCTCGCAGTCACGGAACCAAGCAGCTACTACACCGCCCCGATTCTCTTTACCATCCCTCTACAGCTACTCGCCTACCATGTGGCACTGATCAAAGGGACCGATGTAGATCAACCACGCAATTTGGCCAAGTCGGTTACGGTGGAGTAGAGTATAAATAAGGTGATCAACAATGGATGATGCAATTT
>JABHIC010000282.1 GCA_018671205.1 Gammaproteobacteria bacterium | reverse complement strand
GTCATGAGCTGCGTACCCCTCTCACCACCATCATCGGCAACTGTGAACTGCTGGCTGATCAGACGCATAACAGCGAGAACAGGCAGTTGATTCATTCGATTGAGGTTGCAGGGCGCTCCCAGCTTACCTTGGTCAACAACATTCTTGACCTCTCCAAGATTGAGTCAGGAAAATTCACCATAGAGGCGCTCCCCTATAACCTGATGAAGTTACTGAATGAGGTTGAACAGATCTTCACCACGCAGGTGAAGGATGCCGGTATCGACCTGCGGATTAAACTACAATCTCCCCTCCCATTCCAGCTATTAGGTGATGATCAACGGATACGGCAAATCCTCACCAACCTGATTGGAAATGCGATCAAATTTACCCAACAGGGCTCTGTTTCAGTCACCATCCAGAGAGAGGAGTCCCTGCTCTGCTTTCGTATCCAGGATAGTGGAGTCGGTATCGCCGCTGAGGATTTGAAGCGGCTCTTTGACCGCTTTGAACAGGCCAACAGCTCCATCTCTCGCCGTTTTGGTGGTAGCGGTCTGGGACTCCACATCTCCGCTCAGCTGGCAAAACAGATGGGAGGATCCATTGCGGTGGAGAGTACGCTGGGAGAGGGCTCCACCTTTCTGCTCAATCTTCCCTATCAAGAGAGTAATCTGCCAACCCCCGCGCGGGAAACTTCCGCTACCCATACCCGTGCAACGGCTCTCAACGAACAGCTCCGGGGCACCGTCCTGGTGGCCGAAGATACCCCGGAACTACAGCTTCTTGAACGGAGAATCCTTGAGTCTATCGGGGTTAGGGTGACCATAGCCGACAACGGAAAAGAGGCACTAGCGCTGGCTACCACAGAGCCCTTTGATCTGATTCTGATGGATATGCAGATGCCGGTTATGGATGGAATTGAGGCCACCAAAAAACTGCGGGCCATCCACAACACTACCCCCATTGTGGCACTGACAGCCAATGTGATGCAGAAACACCGAGATGCCTTCTTTCAGGCAGGCGGTGATGATTTTCTCAGTAAACCGATTAACCGGACTGAGCTAAAGAGTATCCTGACAAGATATTTACCCCATGAGGAGGTCACCTGATCTGCGCACACACTCCAGCCCTGCCTCCCCCAAGACACAACAAAACAACGCGATACCAGAACATACCCTGAACAACCATAAATCATAATTATCAAGAGAGTTCCCATGAGCAGAGAAAAAATCTATCCTATCGATGAGCGCTTCGCCGCAGAGGCCAATGTCACCGCAGCACAGTACGATGAGATGTACCACCACTCCGTGACCGATCCCGAGGATTTCTGGGCTGAGCAGGCATCCCACTACCTCACCTGGTTCAAACCCTGGGAGACCACCCTCAACTGGAACTTTAATGGTGATGCCGATGGTGAGGTTCACATTGAGTGGTTTAAAGGGGGTCAACTAAATGCTGCCTATAACTGTCTAGACCGTCATCTGGCAGAGCGTGGGGATCAGGTTGCGATCCTCTGGGAGGGGGATGACCCCGGCGAGTCACGCAAGATCACCTATACCGAGTTGCATGCCGAGGTGTGTCAGTTTGCCAATGTGCTGAAAGCTCGTGGGGTAAAGCGGGGGGACAGGGTCTCCATCTATATGCCGATGATCCCTGAGGCGGCGGTGGCGATGCTGGCCTCTGCCCGTATCGGCGCGGTACATTCTGTGGTATTCGGTGGCTTCTCTCCCGATGCACTGCGCGACCGTATCCAGGACTCCGATTGTCAGGTCGTCATTACCGCAGATCAGAGCGTACGTGGTGGCAAGCGAGTTCCACTGAAACGTAATGCTGACAAGGCGATGGCTGCCTGCCCCAATGTTCACACCTGTGTGGTGATTCAACGCGGTGGCGAGCCTGTCGAGTGGAGCGATGAGCGTGATGTCTGGTACCACGAGGCGATGGCAGAGGCCACCACCGACTGCCCGGCTGAAGTAATGGATGCGGAGGATCCGATGTTCATCCTCTACACCTCCGGCTCTACCGGAAAACCCAAAGGGGTACAACACACTACCGGGGGCTATATGCTCCAGGCGGCAATCACCCATAAACTCGCCTTTGACTATAAAGAGGGAGAGGTCTACTGGTGTACCGCCGATGTCGGTTGGGTCACGGGTCACACCTATATCGTCTATGGGCCACTGGCCAATGGGGCGACCACGCTGATGTTTGAGGGTATCCCCACCTACCCCACCGTCTCCCGTTTCTGGGAGGTGTGCGACAAGCACGAGGTCTCCAGCTTCTACACCGCACCAACCGCTATCCGTGCACTGATGGCAGCCGGGGATGAGCCGGTAAAGAAGAGTTCAAGAAAATCACTGCGCCTGTTGGGTACCGTTGGTGAACCGATCAATCCAGAGGCGTGGGAGTGGTACTACAACGTGGTTGGTGATGGACGCTGTCCAGTTGTCGATACCTGGTGGCAGACCGAAACGGGGGGGCACATGATCACCCCGCTACCCGGTGCCCACCCCCTCAAACCCGGCTCCGCCAGCCGCCCCTTCTTCGGCGTACAGCCGGTACTGCTGGATGATCAGGGTCAGGAGCTGGAGGGGGCCACCTCTGGTAATCTGGCGATGAAATTCCCCTGGCCAGGGATGATGCGCACCATCTATGGGGATCACAAACGGTTTGCGGAGACCTATTTCACCCTCTTTCCCGGCTACTACTTCACCGGTGATGGTGCCCGTCTCGATGAGGATAACTACTGGTGGATCACCGGACGAGTGGATGATGTACTCAATGTCTCCGGCCACCGCCTCGGTACCGCCGAAATTGAGTCCGCTCTGGTACAGCACGAACAGGTTGCGG
>JABHIC010000281.1 GCA_018671205.1 Gammaproteobacteria bacterium | reverse complement strand
GAGCGCTACAGGCCAGATTGCACGCACAGGCGCACGCATTACTGCGTTACAACTCCTTGCAATAGCTGACTATTCCGCGTCGTTGTGCCTTGTCCTGCGACCGAAGGAAGTGCCCGTGGTGCGCACGCCTATACGCACACTCTGGCCTGTTCAACTGAGGATTCTAGGTTGAACGAAGATCTTGCAATCAGGGCAGAGGTGCTCGACCCGGAGCGCTCGTTTATTGTTCAGGCTCCGGCAGGTTCAGGCAAGACCGAGCTGTTGACCCAGCGCATACTGGGGCTGTTGGCACGGGTGGGAGAGCCGGAGCAGATTCTCGCCATCACCTTTACCCGCAAGGCGGCGGGAGAGATGCGTGAGCGGCTGCTTGATTCACTGCGCAGGGCGGCAGGGCAGCCGTGCCCGGAGGCTGCCCACCAGGCGATCAACTGGAGATTGGCACGGGCGGTGCTGGAGCAGGATCGGCAACAGGAGTGGAACCTGCTGAGCCATCCGGGTCGGCTGGAGATCCGTACTATGGATAGTCTCAATGCCCGGCTGGTGCGGCAGATGCCGGTGATGGCGGCGTTTGGGGGGACAGCGGGGATTGTTGATGATGCGGAAGAGGCCTATCGGTCAGCTGCTCGTGCCACCCTGCAGATGGTGGAAGAGGAGGCGGTTGGGGAGCCGATTGCCGCACTGTTGCGCTGGCTTGATAATGATATGGGGCGTGTGGAGCAGCTGGTGACCGAGATGCTGGGGCATCGTGATCAGTGGTTGCCCCATATTGTCGGAGGAGAGATTCAACGGGAGTTGCTGGAGCAGACCCTGCGCGTCTCGGTAGAGGGGGGGCTGGAGCGGGTGGCAGCCCTGTTGGAGGAGAGCCTGGGGCGAGCAGGGGTGGCGGAGCTGGTGGAGTTGGCGGCTGCGGCTGCAGAGGTGGTGCGGGATAACCCCAAACAGCCCAAAGTGGTGTTCTGTTTGGGGCTGGAGCGGCTACCGGCAACCGATGCAGAATCGCTGTTGATCTGGCAGGGGGTGGTGTCACTTTTCCTGAAGGGGGATGGGGGGTTCCGTCTGACCCCCCGTAGCTGGACCAAAAATGAGGGGTTTCCAGCGGATGCCGAGGGGAAGCGGTTAAAAGCGGTGATGCTGGCGCTTTCTCAACAGATTGCAGCACTCCCGGCAGCCGCTGCAGCGGTTCAGCAGGTTCCACAACTCCCCCCGCTGGGTTATGAGGAGCCACAGTGGGCGGTGGTTGAGGCGCTGTTCCAGCTGCTGTTGGTGGCGCAGGCGAACCTGATGGTCTGGTTTGAGGAGCAGGGGCAGGTAGACCATACCGAGGTTGCTCAGCGTGCGTTACGTGCATTGGGAGAGGAAGATAACCCAACCCCGCTGGCGCTGCGACTGGATCATCAGATTCACCATATTTTAGTGGATGAGTTTCAGGACACCTCACATGGCCAATTTGAGTTGCTGAGTCGTTTGAGCGCAGAGTGGTCACAACAGGATAGAGAACGCTCACTTTTTCTGGTGGGTGATCCGATGCAGTCCATCTACCGCTTCCGCCACGCCGAGGTGGGGCTTTTTATCAAGGCGATTGAGGATGGCTTGGGGGGGCATGCGCTGGAGTATCGTCAACTCAGTGCCAATTTTCGTTCAGAGTCCGGTCTGGTGGAGTGGGTAAACCAGAGTTTCTCCAGGATGTTTCCACTCCGCTCTGACCGCTTCAGCGGGGCGATCCACTATGCCCCCTCAATCGCTACCCGTGGAGCAACGACAACCCGGGCGGTTACCCTCCACCCTGCACTGATTGATGACCGTGAGAGTGAGGCCAGAGAGGTCGTTGCACTGGTGCAGCGGTCACTGTCTGAACGGCAATCTGCAGAGGACAAGGTGGCGATTCTGGTCCGCTCCCGAACCCATCTACAGCAGATTACTCAACAGCTCTATTGTGCCGGGATCGGCTATCGTGCGGTTGAGATTGAGTCACTGGGGGATCGTCCCGTAGTGCGTGACCTGTTAACGCTGACCCGTGCGCTGCTTCACCCGGCAGATCGAGAGGCCTGGCTCGCTCTGCTGCGTGCCCCCTGGTGTGGGGTTGATCTGGATGACCTGTTGGCTTTGGTGGAGAACGAGCCCCAGCGTACCCTGCTCGCCCTGATGGAGGATGAGCGGCAGTTGGCGCAACTCTCGGAAGCGGGGAGGGGGCGGCTGACGGGATTGCGGGAGGTGATGAACAGCCTCTTGAGTGAGCGTGGGGAGGCATCCCTGGTGCGCTGGATTGAGCGGGGATGGCGTAGACTGGGGGGGGCTGTGATACACCGCGAGTGGGGAGAGAGGGGACAGCAGGCACAACGAGAGAGCGATGCTTTCTTCGAGCTGTTGGCGGCCATGACTCAAGGGGGAGAGGTGGTCGATCTGCAGCGGTTGCGGGAGCGGTTACAGCGGCAGAATGTCCGCTCTGCGGCGCTGCAGGAGGGAGAGGTTGCCCCATCGGTTGAGGTGATGACCATCCACAAATCGAAAGGGTTACAGTTTGATACCGTGATTTTGCCGGGGTTGGGACGCCGGCCACGAGGTAGTTCGCGTCGACTGTTACACTGGTTGGAGGTACCACAAACGCAACAGCAAGGAGAGGCGAGTATGCAACTGCTGCTCTCTCCGATTCGCCCTGCGGAGCAGCGGGTGGAGGCCGACCTATTGGGGAAGTATGTACAGAAGATTGAACAGGCACGGGGGCGCAACGAGTTGGTACGGCTGCTCTATGTGGCGATTACCCGTGCGGAGCGTCAGCTTCATCTACTGGGGGCGGTTCGGCTTACGGGTAAAGGGGAGCTGGCGTCTCCAGTGGCCAACTCCCTGCTGGAGCAGCTCTGGCCGGTGGTTGAGGAGCGCTATAAAGAGATGCTGGAGCAGAGTGATCCTGCACTGCTGCTACAGCAGCAGGAGAGACAACAACAGGAGGCGCAGCAGGTGCTGGCAGAGCCGTTGCGGCGGTTGGTTTCATCGTGGCAACCCCCTATCCCCCCAGCGGCTGCACGTCCCCTTCCGTATGAACCGCTGGAGCCGATGGTCTACCAGTGGGGAAGCCCGGATGCCGTCCATATTGGTAGTGTTGTCCATGCGTTGTTACAGTGGATTGCGGAGAGTGGGGTTGAGTCGTGGCTGGGGAAAGATCTTCAACCTCTGCAAGAGCGGGTGAGTCGCCAGCTTCGGCAACTGGGCGTACATGGTGAGTCTCGGAGTGGTGCGACAGATCGGGTGCTATTGGCATTACAACAGGTATTGGATGACCCGCAGGGGGTATTCTTTCTTACCAACCACAGCGAGGCGAGAAGTGAGTGGGCGCTGAGTGGTCTGGTGGATGGGGAGCTGATCAATATCACCATTGACCGCACTTTTGTTGATGGAGAGGGGGTGCGCTGGATTATCGACTGGAAAACCAGCAGTCACGGGGGAGGGGGGCTAGAGCAGTTTCTGGATGAGGAGGTGGCGCGCTATACCCCGCAGTTACAGCGATATGGTGAGGTACTACAGCAGATGGAGAGTCGTCCTCAGAAACGGGTGCTCTATTTCCCCCTGCATCAGCTGATGCGGGAGGTTTAGCCCATAGAGGTGCTCTCCATAGGATTTCTTTAGAGAGTTCCTTTAGAGGGATCCCTCGACCATTTTTTTGTGGTGCTTGAGGTAGCGTTTGTACTGCTTGATGGCATCATTTCTCGACTGTGACAGGCTCTGCTCCTGAAGAAACAGCTCCATGCGCATCCGGTCTCTCTGTGCGCGTTCGGTACCAAAGGCCACGGCCAGGGTGTACCAGCTATGGGCTGCGGTAAAGCTGAAGAGCTTCATCTCATGGATTTTTCCCACTCTACGGGCCATCTCTCCACGCTCCTCATGGGTATAGGGGACGGGGTTGAGTGCACGCTCTCCTAACCACTCGGCGGCTCGCTCTGGGTTGACTGCCACCGGCCCACCACTGTTAAAAAAATTACCAACCTCCTCCTGTAGCGCAGCCAACTGGATCAGGTTGATCTTCTTTTTCGCGCTCTCCAGCAGGGTTTTGGCCAGTGGATAGCCATTCTCAATGGAGAGTGTCAATGCCAACATTGAACGGTTGTGATCCTGAGTGGTGAGTACTCCCTCTGCGTAGAGTTTACCCAGCAGGTATTGCGCCTCACTGTTGCCATCTCCGGCAAGCCGGGTCAGCTCCATCATCGCCTTTTCTCCATTGCCACTCGCGATGGCCTGTTTAGCGCGAGCCAGGTCGGCATAGCTGGGAGGGGAGAGTAGCAGGGCGGTGGAGAGGAGCAGGAGGGGAATGTTTACTTTATTCATACAGCCATTATACCTCTAACCGTTCAATGTATAATGGTGGTTATGTCTGGGAACTCAATTGGGAAATTATTTAGCGTGACGACCTTTGGTGAGAGCCATGGTGTTGGGTTGGGCTGTATTGTTGATGGCTGTCCACCGGGAGTTGTGCTCTCGGAGGTGGAGATACAGATCGACCTTGATCGAAGGAGGCCGGGAACCTCACGCCATACCACACAGCGAAAAGAGGCCGATCGGGTTGAGATTCTCTCCGGGGTCTTTGAAGGGAAAACCACAGGCACTCCTATTGGATTACTGATCCGTAATGAGGATCAGCGCTCTAAGGATTACTCTGCGATCGCAGACCGTTTCCGTCCGGGCCATGCCGACTATACCTATACCCAGAAATATGGTGTTCGCGACTATCGCGGTGGTGGTCGCTCCTCTGCCAGAGAGACGGCGATGCGGGTAGCTGCGGGTGCGGTAGCCAAGCAGGTGCTGAAGGCTCAGTTCGGGGTAGAAATCCATGGTTACCTCGCGCAGCTGGGTCCGATCCGGGTAGAGAAGCTGGAGTGGGATCAGGTTCACCAGAACCCCTTCTTCTCACCGGATGCAGACAAGGTGGTTGAGATGGAGCGCTATATGGATCTTCTGCGCAAGGAGGGGAACTCTATTGGTGCGCGCATCAATGTGGTCGCCAGCGGAATTCCTCCCGGCTGGGGGGAGCCGGTCTTTGATCGTCTGGATGCCGAAATTGCCCATGCAATGATGTGTATCAATGCCGTCAAAGGGGTAGAGATTGGAGCGGGGTTCGAGTCGGTGGTACAGAAAGGGACAGAGCACCGTGATGAGATGACCCCCTCTGGTTTCAAGAGTAACCACGCGGGAGGCATCCTTGGCGGGATCTCCTCCGGGCAGGATATTCTGGTCTCTATGGCGCTTAAACCCACCTCCAGCCTCCACCTGCCGGGGGCAACCATTAACCGGGATGGCGAGCCCGTTGAGGTGGTGACCAAGGG
>JABHIC010000280.1 GCA_018671205.1 Gammaproteobacteria bacterium | reverse complement strand
ACCTCTCTGACCCAATTTGGGTTAGATCAACCCGCAGAGGCGATCAAACGGCATGGGGAGCAGGTGATTCGCAACTATGACCCCTGTATCTCCTGTGCCACCCACTTTCTTGATCTGCGGATCAGACGCAGTTGAAGCGGGCGGTGATTGGGGTGGGTAGCCCGTTCGGTGCAGACCGGTTAGGGTGGCAGGTAGTGGAGCAGCTGCAGAAAGAGTATGGCGAATCAGCGATTGATTTCCTGACCCTTGATCGTCCCGGAGTGGCGCTGTTAGAGTGGATGCGAGGGTATGGACAAGTGGTGCTAATTGATGCAGTTTTGGTGGATGAGATTGGGGAGAGGCCACACCGTCATCTGGATCGAGAGGCGTTGATTGCCCACTCAACAGAGAAACTATCATCACATGGTTCCGGTATTGCCGAGGCGGTTGCATTGGGGGAGGTGCTGGGCGAGCTGCCCGCAGAGATTGAGCTGATTGGTGTTGCGGTCACCGCTCAGCAGAGCGCGGTCTCCCCCGTATTGATTCAACAGAGTGTGGAGAGGGTGGTGGCACTTTTAGATGAATGAATAGTTTCATAAGTTCCTTCATAGCGACTCCGGGGCCGTTGATAGCCAGGGTTCTCTATCTCCAGATGTCTACCGTGATACCCAGGGCACGAATTTTATCGGATTGATCCTCAAGATAGCGCTGAAAATTAGGCTGCTGTTGGTACTCTCCAGAGCTGACATAACTCATAATTCCGTGGAGATGATAGGCCTTAAAGAGGGCGTCTTTGCGAATAACCTCATTACCCTGAGGGTCAAAAAATACAATAGCGGGTTTGTAGGTAAGTTTTAACGCCTCGTACCATTTTTTGGCTGTGGTGCGTCTGCCTGACGGGGTGATGATCTTTGTGTCTGGTGGAAGGTGTCGCACTCCGCACAGTTGGGCTCCTCAAAAAATACGGCGAGGTAGTTTTGCGCGGGAAATTTTTCACTGCGTGTCAATATATGTGGCCCTGCCTCAAACAGACTGTTTGTGTTTAGTTCACCAAGACGATCTTTTTTGAGAAGGTTGATGTAGCTGGAAAAGCTCTGATTCAGGTATTTTTTAGCGGATACATAGTCGAGCAGATGGTTCATTTTTTCAACGGACTGGTAACCATTCAGTCGAAGTATGGTCTCACCATGGGCATTCAGGAATAGAATAGTGGGGGTGAATTGAACCCTCATCAATGCAGAAAACTCTTTTTCACTGAAATCTCTACCCTGCCAATCCGTAAGCGCCCGATCCCCCCACAGATTGGTCTCAATAACATCAAAGTTACGCTTTAGTTTTGCCACTAAAGAGGGGTTTTGAAAGTTCTCCTCTACCAGTTTGGCACAGTACGGACAGCCATTTTGATGGAAGTAGATCATCACATGCCGATCTTCGTTTGTGGCCTCCTTCAGATCCTCAGAGAGATCCATAAAGCTAGCCTTAAACCAGTCCGGTAACTCATCAACAACTTTGGCACCCAGAAACTCCCCCATGTCGGGAGGAGCTGCCGCTATAGAGGCAAAAGAGAGGGGCAGCAGGAACAGCAGGATCAAAAATGGCATAGATCCCCTATTCGTCACCCCTGACACCATAAGTCGCCATCCCCGTGGTGTTATAACCACCATCCACATAGGTGATCTCACCCGTCATCCCTGAAGAGAGGTCTGAGCAGAGGAAGGCCCCCACGTTACCGACCTCTTCAATGGTGACATTACGGCGCAGAGGGGAGTTCTTCTCAGAGTAGTCGAGCAGCAGATGGAAATCACCAATCCCTCTTGCCGCAAGGGTCTTGATGGGGCCTGCAGAGAGCCCATTGACACGAATCTGGTCCGGCCCCAGGTCAGCGGCGAGGGCACGCACATTGGCCTCCAGACTTGCCTTTGCCAGCCCCATTACATTGTAGTGGGGGATGGAGCGGATGGCACCGAGGTAGGTCAGGGTCAGCATGGAACCGTTGCGTCCCTTCATCATCGGCAGTGCCTCACGCGCGAGTGCGGCAAAACTGTAGGAGCTGATATCATGCGCAATCTGGAAACCCTCTCGGGTGACCGCATCGATAAAGCGACCATCCAGCTCCCCTTTGGGAGAAAAAGCAACCGAGTGAACCAGACAGTCGAGCCCATCCCAGTGGTCTGCCAGGGTTTTGAAGCTGTTTTCAATATCCGCATCACTGGCGACATCGCAGGGGATCACGATATCACTATCGAGCTCTGCGGCCAATTTTCTGATTCGCCCCTCCAGTTTCTGTCCCTGGTAGGTCAGTGCAATCTCGGCGCCCTCACGGTGCATGGCCTTGGCGATCCCCCAGGCAATGGAACGGTTACTGGCAACACCGATAATCAGCGCTTTTTTTCCCTGCATAAAACCCATAACAATCCTCTTCTCTATTTCTCTGAATGTATTCTGCTATGATTCAAGCCTTCAGAAGGCTCTCCTGCGGAGGGCGATAAAGACTCACTTCCTAATGCTGATAATTTTACACAGACATGGTGAATAGTAACAGAGTAAAAAGAGGGGGAATGTTTGTCGGAGCTATTTTGCTCTTGTGGTGGAGTGGCGCTCCATTTTTGGTTGCGGCGAGCTGGAATAACCCCTACCCACAGGCCAGCAGTGAGGAACAGGTGCTCTACTCCTCTTTTTCCGGGCGCCCAAAACATCTCGACCCGGCCCGTTCTTACAGCGCCAATGAGTACACTTTTATTGGGCAGATCTACGAGCCACCGCTACAGTACCACTATCTGAAACGCCCCTATCAGCTGGAACCACTGGCTGCCAGCAGAATGCCCAGCGTTACCTATCTGGATCAGGCGGGGGAGCCACTGCCAGCCACTGCACCGAGCACGGAGATTGCCTGGTCACTCTATGAAATTACTATCCGTGGGGATATGCAGTACCAACCTCACCCCGCATTTAACGAATGGGATACCGCACAGTTTTTGGCGGCAGAGCGTCTGACCGATTTCCCTCAACAGACAACCCGAAGGGTGACTGCGGCAGACTATGTTTACCAGATCAAACGGTTGGCCCACCCATCCCTTCACTCGCCTATTTTTGGGTTAATGACCGAGCATATTGTCGGGCTTCAACCCCTGCGTGATGCTCTCAAAGAGGCGAGAGGGGAGGAGCCGGAGCGCTGGCTTGATCTGAGAACCTTTCCACTGGAGGGGGTCGAGGTGGTCGATGAACAGACCTACCGCATCAAGGTACATGGGAAATATCCACAGTTTCTCTACTGGCTGGCGATGCCCTTTTTCTCCCCCATGCCGTGGGAGGCTGAACGCTTCTACGCAGAGCCCATACTAAAGGAGAAGAATATAACCCTGGATTGGTACCCCCTGGGTAGTGGCCCCTTTATGCTCACTGAGAACAACCCGAACCGCAAGATGGTACTGGAGCGTAACCCCAACTACCATCTGGACTACTATCCCACAGAGGGGGAGGTCGGAGATCGGGCGGCGGGTCTATTGGTGGATGCCGGAAAGCGGATTCCTTTTCTTGATCGTATCGAATTCAGCCTGGAGAAGGAGACCATTCCCTACTGGAACAAGTTTCTGCAGGGCTACTACGATGCCTCTGGCATCAGCTCAGACAGCTTTGATCAGGCGGTGCAGCTCTCCTCTGCGGGAGAGGCCGAATTGACTCCGAAGATGGAGCAGCAGGGGATGCGACTACAGACCTCCGTCTCCACCTCCATCAGCTATATGGGGTTCAACTGGGTAGACCCGGTGGTTGGTGGTGAGAGTGAACGGGCAAAAAAACTGCGCCAGGCCATCTCTATTGCGGTGGACTATGAGGAGTACATCTCCATCTTTGCCAATGGACGGGGGATAGCGGCACAGAGTCCACTCCCTGCGGGGATCTTTGGGCACCAGTCTGGAGCTGCGGGGATTAATCCACGGGTCTACCGCTGGCAGCAGGGGGAGGCGGTACGTCGTTCTATTGAGGAGGCACGACAACTCCTGGCAGAGGCCGGATATCCCAACGGGCGCGATGCGGTGAGCGGTAAGCCACTGACCCTCTACTTCGATGTTACGGCCAGCGGCCCCGATGACAAGGCACGGATGGACTGGTATCGAAAACAGTTTGAGAAGATTGATCTGCAACTGGTGATCCGCAACACCGACTACAACCGCTTTCAGGACAAGATGCTCAATGGCAGTGCACAGATCTTTATGTGGGGGTGGAATGCAGACTACCCCGACCCGGAAAACTTCCTTTTTCTTCTCTATGGGCCCAACGCCAAGAGAGGGCAGAATGGAGAGAATGCGGCCAACTATAGTAGCCCCCCATTCGATCAACGCTTTGAGCAGATGAAAAACATGGAGAATGGCCCTCAACGACAGCAGGTAATTGATGAGATGGTGGCCATCCTGCGTGAGGATGCCCCCTGGCTCTGGGGGTTCCATCCGAAAAATTTTGGTCTCTACCATCAGTGGTATCGCAACACCAAACCCAATCTAATGGCCAATAATACGTTGAAATATGCGCGCATCGACCCCGTTACCCGGGAAACTCTGCGTAATCGCTGGAACCATCCGCTGCTCTGGCCACTGTGGGGGGCGGGACTGCTGTTGCTGCTGTTACTGGTTCCCGCCTGGCTCGGTATTCGCCGTAAGGAACGAGCCTCGTTGAGAGTCACATGATAGAATGATGGCTCGGCCTGATGAAATTATTGCTATCGCTTATGGGTGATCACAGTTATTTGGGAAGGAGCATAATAATATAAGAGGAGATGAGTAATGAAGCACTCAAAGGTAATCTTGGCGGCAACCCTGGTTTTGGCGGTGTCACAGCCCGCGCTGGCGGATAATGGATGGGGGAATTCAGCAGGCTGGGGACCCAATGGATCGATGATGAATCCAGGAATGGGCCGTCAGCAGAGGGGGGGGAACCCGATGATGAATGGAATGAACCCCATGTCGCAGATGATGGGATCAAAGATGGGGCGGCTGGATAAGATGGAGAGGTTGCTAATCAGTATTGATGCTTCTCTGAGGAAATTGGTTGAGCTGGAGAGTCGGCAGGCCGTCCAGAGAACAAGGTAATCACTGAGCCTCAGAGATGACCTAAATTAAGTTGAGGGGGTAAAAAGTAATGAAAAAGACAATTT
>JABHIC010000279.1 GCA_018671205.1 Gammaproteobacteria bacterium | reverse complement strand
TCCACCCCCTTATCGCTGCCCACCTTAACCAGCAAGCGCTACAGGCCGAGTCATCAAACACCCCTCCCCCTTATCTCATCTACATGATCCCACTACTGATTGAAAAAGGGGACTCCTATGCGCTCGACCGAATCCTGCTAATCGACCTCCCTCAGCCACTACAGGTTGAGCGGGTCATGCTGCGTGACCAGATTTCAGCAACAGAGGCCCAGGCCATCCTTGATGCACAGGCCAGCCGTGAGTCACGCCAGCGTGCCGCTGATGACATTATTCTCAATATTGCCCCTACTGACCTGAGCCGGGGAGTAAACCGGCTTCACCAACAATATCTTCAGCTCGCTCAATAGGGGTGATAGAATAGAGCCACTCTCCTTGTAACGATTCAGGTTGCCCCTTTTCACAAAATACGCCCCTACAGGTCTACCCGTTGTCCGATACCATCACATATGAACAGCCCCTGAATGAGCGCATTCGCATTCTGTTACGGCTGGAATCCCTCTTTCGGAACATCCAGGATACCCTCTATGAGACCGCACCTGCCAGCAGCCATGCGACACTGGAACGGCTACAGGAGATCCTGACCCTGACCGACCGCTCAGACCTGAAAAAAGATCTGATGAAAGAGCTGGAACGCAACCAGCTTACACTCAGCGCATTGAAACAGCACCCCGGCGTTGACCACAAACAGCTCGATGGCTTTCTCGATAAGCTCGTCCGCCTCAACCGGGATCTGGATGCCGAGCGGGGAAAGCCCGGGCAAGAGCTTCGCAACTCAGAGTTCATCAAGAGCTTTCGGCAACGCTCCGGGGTACCGGGTGGCCTCTCGGATATCGACTTCCCCCACTACCACTTCTGGCTCAATCTACCCGCCGAGGCACGTGTTGCATCACTGGTAGAGTGGGTCAACAGCTTTAATACGATCCGGGAGGCGGTCACGCTGGTGCTTGAGATGATTCGCAAGAGCGCCACATCGACCACAGTGGTGGCCACAAAAGGGTTTTACCAACACAGCCTGGATAAAGACATCCCCTACCAACTGATTCGGATCACACTGCCTCTGGATGCCCCGTACTATGTAGAGATCAGTGGCGGACGCCATCGCTTCTCTGCACGGATGATGATCCCCAATCTGCTGGATCGTCCCACACAGGCGATGGAAGATATCTCTTTTCAGCTGACGACCTGTATCTTATAGGGTATCTCTACTAGGGTACCTCTTCCCCCTTTTACCCTCCCCAAAAAGCACGAATCGCGGCCACCCCATGTCCCCCATTCTGCCGAGCCTGCCCGATATGGCTCTGATCAACACCACCAAGCGCATAGACGGGATACGGTGCTGCCGCTACCAGTTCAGAGAAACGCCCCCACCCCAACGGTTCACGATCCGGGTGGCTCTTGGTGGGTAGTACCGCAGAGAGCACCGCAAAATCGACCCCCACTACGGCCGCCTGCTCCAGCTCCCGCTCATTGTGACAGGAGGCGGAGATCAACAACCCCTCTCGCAGAGGGCGACCGGTCAACTCACTCAACCGATGACCGTTGAGATGAATCCCATCTGCACCCACCCGCTCCACCCAGGCCGGATCTCCATTCAGTAACACCCTGGCACCCGCCTGATGAGCCATCTCAACCACTTTTTCGGCCCGCTCCAGATAAGGTTCGGGCGCTAATTCAGGGGCCCTGAACTGAATCAGCTGAATCCCCTGTTTCATTGCATCTTCCAGCTTCGCCATAAAGCCAGTCTCATCTTCTGCCTTGCCGGTAATCAGGTAACGCTGCGGGAGCCGCAGTGCTGTCAATACCGGGCGATCTGCCGCAGGAAACTCACTGGACCGGAGCCCCGCCAGCGGGGTCCAGCGTAGTGGCTGTCCTTCTGCCCCGACAGGCTCGCCCTGATAGGCCATCACCTCCCAAATATCGAGCAGAACGGATCGATCCGGGTAGTGGTGAGGTACCTGAATCAGGGGGGTTGCCGCCCCAACCACTATATTCAGCTCCTCTCTCAACTCTCGCTTCACCCCATCCAGCGGGGACTCATCCCGCTCCAGCTTGCCACCAGGAAACTCCCACAACCCCCCCTGATGGAGGTGGTCGTGACGCATGGTGGTGAGAATCTCACCGGCACGGTTGCGGATCACCGCCGCTACCACATGAACCATCTCACCACGCATCAGCTTCGGTACTCCGCATTAATTTTGATATAGTCATAGGAGAGGTCGCTGGTCCAGACCGTTTCACAGGCAGTACCACGCCCCAGATCAATACGGATCGTAATCTCCTCCTGATCCATCACCGCCTGACCCAGCGCTTCTCTGTACTCCATCGCACGCGCCCCTTGTGCCACAATCGGCAACTGATCCAACCAGATCGAAACTCCCTCTACCCGAAGATCCGTAACCCCTGCCCGCCCCACCGCAGCGAGGATACGTCCCCAGTTGGGATCAGCGGCGAACAGTGCGGTCTTGACCAGCGGTGAGTGCGCCACGGTGAAAGCCACATCCAGCGCCTCCTGCTCACTCTCTGCCCCCTCCACAGCCAGGGTGACAAATTTGCTGGCTCCCTCTCCATCACGCACCATCTTTTGTGCCAGCTCGAGAGAGACGGCCTCCAGTGCGGCCAACAGTTGTGTCGCGCTCTCACTCTCCCAGTCGCTGATACGTGGCAGGTCACTCTTGCCTGTGGCAACCACCAGATAGGCGTCATTGGTGGAGGTATCCCCATCTACACTCACTCGATTAAATGATCGCTCGACCAGATGCGCTACCATCCGCTGCAACAGTGGCTCATCAATGGCCGCATCGGTCGCCACATAGGCGAGCATCGTCGCCATATCAGGGTGGATCATCCCTGACCCCTTGGCAATTCCACTGATCGTTACCGTGTGGCCATTGACCTCCCGTTGAAAGGTCGCCCCTTTGGCAACCGTATCTGTGGTCATAATCCCATGAGCGGCATCCTCCCAGCCCATCTCCGATAACGCAGCGACCGCATCTGGCAGCCCCTGAACAATGGGCTCAACCGGGAGCGACTCACCGATCACTCCGGTAGAGAAGGGTAAAATCTGGTTACTCTCTAGCGAGACCAACTCTGCCAACGCATCACAAACGGCTTTGGCATCAGCCACTCCCTGCCTCCCCGTACCCGCATTGGCATTACCTGTATTGGTAACCAGATAACGGGGAGAGGCCTGACTCAGGTGCTCTTTGCAGAGGGTGACCGGCGCTGCACAGAAGGCGTTGCGGGTAAATACCGCAGCCACACTTGACCCCTCCGCACACTCCATCACCACCAGATCACGTCGATCAGAATAGCGTACCCCCGCCTGAGTAGTCCCTAGCGAAAACCCGGCGACCGGGTGCATCTCTGGAAAGTGTACATCTCCGACTGCCATATCTCTGCTTCTCCCCACCAAGGAGTCTCTAGGAGGCTGTCCCAGAAGGCTGTCCTAGAGTCCTCGGTTAATTTAGCTTACCGCAACACTGTTTATATTTTTTACCCGAACCACAAGGACAAGGCTCATTTCGCCCCACCTTACGCCCCTCCCGAACAAAGGTCTTACTCTCTTCCTCCTCCTCCGGCAGTGGCTCAGGCAGAGCACCCACATTAAGCGTACCTGATGGTGCATGTTTGAACTCCATCTCACTGGTCTGGCGTCGCTGCGCCTCCACCGCCTCTACATCCTCTTCTGTCTTCACCTGAACCCGGGTCATAATCCCCAGTGCATCGTGCTTGATCCGGTCAAGCATGGCAGAAAACATCTCAAAAGATTCACGCTTGTACTCCTGCTTTGGATTCTTCTGTGCATAACCACGCAGGTGGATCCCCTGACGCAGATGGTCCATCGCCTGCAGATGCTCTTTCCATTGGTGGTCCACGATCTGCAACATCACCGCCTTCTCAAAGTGGCGCACGGTTTCGGAACCCGCCAGCTCCTCTTTTTCCGCATAGACCTTCGCCATCGCATCGATCACCCGTTCACGCAGCGTCTCTTCATGCAGATGCTCATCCTCTTCCAGCCACTGAGTGATCGTAAACTCAAGCTCAAACTCCTTCTGGATGGCCGCCTCCAACCCCGCGATATCCCACTGCTCCTCCATACTATTCGGTTGAATAAAGTGATCCATAATCTGGCGCATGACGTCCTCACGTATCGCCTCAACAGTCTCGGAGATATCCTCCACATCCATCAGGTCATTACGCTGCTCATAGATCACCTGACGCTGATCATTGGCCACATCATCATATTCAAGCAGCTGCTTACGGGTATCAAAGTTGTGTCCCTCTACTTTGCGCTGCGCATTCTCAATCGCCTTATTGACCCAGGGGTGTTCAATGGCCTC
>JABHIC010000033.1 GCA_018671205.1 Gammaproteobacteria bacterium | reverse complement strand
CTTGACGCTCAGCCATACCGGGCAAGGTAGTGCCCCAGTTGCTTCACCGGCAAGCTCCACTGGCTGCTCTGAAGGTCAATATTTGGCTGGTAAGAGCATCTCCTTCAGCGGTGCCGTGCCCGATGCTGGCTGGCATATTGATGGCTGGAGCGGCACAGAGAATGATGCCAGTACTGCCAACAGCAACTCCTTGACCATGCCTACTGAAAGTCATAGTGCCAGTGTTAACTACGTAGAAAATCCAGTTGGTCCAACCTTCTACACGGATGAATTTGGTTTTGGAGACGGCTGGATAGATCCAACGACACCCAGAAAAGTAGCCGATGTCAACGGGGATGGCAAAGCCGATATCGTGGGCTTCTCAGCGGCCGGAGCCGTGGTTGCTCTGGGGGATGGGAACAGCTTCGCGCCAGGCCAACTCTGGGAAGGCTCATTTGGCACCACTGGCGGTTGGGATGGCACAAAACATATTCGCACCATGGCAGATGTGAATGGCGACGGTAAAGCCGATCTTGTTGGCTTTGGGGATTATGGTGTGCTGGTATCCCTCTCCATCGGTAGTGGCTTTTCGCCCTTGACATATTGGAGCTACGGCTATGGCTCAGAGCCAGCCGGGGGTGGCTGGAATACGATCGATAATAATCGTGTTGTTGCGGATGTGAATGGCGATGGCAAAGCGGATATCGTTGGCTATGGTCTGTATGGAGTCATGGTCTCGCTCTCTAATGGCAGCAGCTTTGGAACAGCCACCTACTGGACGATGGGCTATGGCAAGTTGTTGGGTGGCTGGGACGGGATCCAGAACCCGAGAATGATCGCCGATCTCAATGGAGATGGCTGTGGGGATGTGGTTGGTTTTGCTAACTATGGCGTGTTAGTCTCCCTCTCGAATGCTTGCGGTGGCTCAAACACCTTTGGAACTCCCAGTTACTGGGCTTATGGCTATGCCTATCTGCTGGGTGGTTGGGATTCGACCAAACACATCCGCACCTTTGGGGATGTGAATAACGATGGTACAGATGACCTGGTAGGTTTTGGAGATAGTGGTGTCTTGGTATCTCCTTCCAACGGCAGCAGTCTGGCGGCTGCAGCCACCTACTGGAAGATGGGTTATGGCTATGTCAATGGCGGTTGGCGAGTGGATCGCCATCCACGGGTTGTGATGGACGTCAACGCAGATGACATGGCAGATGTAGTGGGCTTTGCCACTGACGGAGTGCTGGTCTCCACCTCCAACGGAAGCTCGTTCCCGTAGGTCAGATAGTGCTTTCCACTCCCCTGCTGGTAATTTTCATCATCCTTCGAAAGGAAAGAATGAACACTTTAAAACGCACTACCAACATCATCCAACGCAGCATCCTTGCTGCGATAATCCTTTTCCTCTCATTTCCTGGGCCAAACTATACAGCGGCGGCACCGAATGCTGACGCCACAGGAGATATTGCTACCCAGCGTATTGTTCCAGAGAAAACATCAGCCGGATTGAGTCAGGTTAAGTTGGAAGAAAGCAATCTCCCACAATCACAACCAACAAACAGTGCCTTAGTCGTTGAAGCAGAGCCGTATCTAGTTATAGACATCAATCCAACTGGCTCATCCCTCCCTAGGTATCTGACAGAACTTAATGGAAAATTGTTCTTTTTCGCCGATGATGGCTCTAATGGCTTTGAACTGTGGAGGAGTGACGGCACAGAAGCTGGTACGGAGATGGTTGCGAATATCAACGATGGTTCACATAACCCCGGAGAACTAACTGAAGTCAATAGCGTGTTATTCTTCCGGGCCGATGACAGTGTCCACGGCGAAGAACTATGGAAGAGTGACGGTACAGAAGCCGGTACTGTGTTAGTTAAAGACATACGTTCAGGTGGAGGGTCCTATCCTGATCACTTAGTGAATGTTAATGGCACGCTATTCTTTACTGCCTATGATAGTGTCAGTGGTATTGAGCTATGGAAAAGCGATGGCACCGAAATCGGAACCGTGTTAGTTAAGGATATCAATCCGAGCGGGAACTCCAGTCCTAGTTCCTTGACCGATGTCAACGGTACGCTTTTTTTTACTGCTAATGATAGTACCCATGGAGTTGAGTTATGGAAGAGCGATGGTACTGAAGCCGGTACTCTACTTGTCAAGGATATCAGAGCTGGAACTGGGGGTTCTCTTCCTTTTGACTTGATAAATTTCAACGGCATGCTATTCTTTGTGGCTTTTGAGATGGACAATGGCGATGCACTTTGGAAGAGTGATGGCACTGAAAACGGCACTGTGATGGTTAAGGATACCTATGAGGGAGGAGTTACCTATGGTGGCCCCCACCCTGCACAGCTGACGAATGTAAACGGCACGCTGTTCTTCCGAGGAGATGACGGCTCTCCCCATGGCCGTGAGCTTTGGAGTAGCGATGGAACCACAAATGGCACCGCAATGGTCAAGGATATTTACCTAGGTGGAGGGGATAGCTTTCCTGCTGAACTGACCGATGT
>JABHIC010000278.1 GCA_018671205.1 Gammaproteobacteria bacterium | reverse complement strand
TATTTAGATTTATTGTTACACTAATTACAAAAAAAATAGGCCTGCATATAATCTAATAGGGCTTTACTGGTTATTTGCACAACTATCCCTGCGCAGTCACGATTATCAGCACCATCGATGAAATCGTGAACCGACTAGCTTACTAAATCAACCAGAGGCTTGGGCTTACCAAAGGTATCCATTCAGTCCCCCAGACTCATGCAGAGACCGGAACTTCAGGCAAGGATGGGATCACTTGATTCAATCGACTCTTTTTTACCACCTCAGCAATGAACTTCCACGGTGAGGCATGGCGCTGACGGCAGGTATCAATCACACTCGACAACAGACAGAAGACCCGAGAACCCTGTGGGTTACGAGTCCCATACGAGATTTTCCGGTAGATCACCCAGTGGCGCAGAGCCCTCTCAGCGTCATTATTAGTTAAGGGCATCAGTGGATCATCGAGAACAGCCCAAATGGCATCCCAGTCATACATAAACTCTCGTGCTAGTTCACGGGTCTTTTTATGTTCCGAATCCCCATAGCGATCGCATTGAGCCCAAAACGCTTCCAATTCATCCATGTGTTGAAGGAAGAGAACTTTAATCTGGGGCGGGTCCGCGCCGTCACGTGCCTGATAGACGATATCGGTTACCCGCTTTAGAAATTGAACTACAGTGGCTCCAAATATCACTGCATGAGGCTCTAAACTCTCTTTTAACCCCTGGCCCTTGCGTTCAAGGTGGGTCAGACAGCGCAGACGGCGGTCATAATCACGATAGACGTGGTAGCCATCGCTCATCAGCCATCCCTTAAAGTCGCCACTGAAGATGATTTTTTGAATTGTTCGTCGGGTTCGACGACCTGTGATGTAAAGCGTCGCCGTAGAGCAGAGCAGCACCCACAGCCAGAGCGGTTGTCCTGACTCCTTCCAACTGGTCTCATCGGCATGGAGTAGTCCAGATTGCTGAACGACAGAGATGATCTCCTCTTCGACCGGCTCTACAGCTCGACCCGCTTCGTGTACACACTGATTAATAACGCCAGTACTCAATTCCAGATGGAGCCAGTCCAGCAGGAACTCCCGGACACGGGGACGTGAGAGCCGCATTCGTAACGACAGACAGCAGATCAGGGCTACTAGCAAAGGCCCCACAAGATGGCGTTCATTTACCGCCACATTCCAGTTCTCATCAGTACCACTAGAATAGGGCTGGTAACGGGTGGTATGACCACAGTCACAGGTCGCCTCATAGTAAAGGTTTTTAGTCTGATGCAGAACCAGCCCTGCATGACCGGAGTCAGGGGCGATAATGTCAATGACGTAACTTCCCGTGTAGGCACTAAAGAGGGTCTTGCCCATCACAAACGGCTGCTTACACTGAGCACAGTGGTTTGGATAAAAAGGGAGTACCTGATCAACGGGGAGCTTCTGCACCCGCCCAAACCCGGGGGCTCCCTTGGGTTTTCCTGGGCGACCTTTAGGAGCTGGTTCGTCTTTTGACGTTTCAGAGAATGAGTTGTTCTGATCGTCTGTCCTAAGCTCATTACTCTCTGTGCCATCGGCCTTATCTTCTGGTTCAGATAGCTCTGTGTCAGTGGAATGCGATCCGTCAACGCCCCCTATCTCAGGAACATCATCGCTTCCTGGTTGGCGACTTCCCCATGGTACCTCGCTACTGGGAGGTCTGGAGCTATTACTGGAATTTTGGTTTAGCCGTTCTCTTGACTCTTTCAGATCGGCAAGAATCGTTATCGAGAGTGCGATCACCTGCGCATGATTAAGTGCCTGTAGAGTCTCAGCCGTAATTTGCCTCAAATCGTAATCAGTTAACGTCATCAACAAACCTGTCCCAGGTTGAGTTGATACTGTCTAATTGATGCAGTGATGGATACCATGCCGCTATGATATCATCGGTTTTTCGGGCTTCCTCTGCTGCCTATTGAAGCGTTAAAAACGAAATTTTAAGATAAAATTTCACACAGTCGTTTTATCATTTCACAAGGTCATTTAGGGG
>JABHIC010000277.1 GCA_018671205.1 Gammaproteobacteria bacterium | reverse complement strand
TTAGAGCAGGGGACTCATAATCCCTTGGTCCTTGGTTCAAGTCCAAGTAGGCCCACCAACTATATCAACAGCTTATCTCGTTATTGAGGTAGGCTGTTTTTGTTTTAGCGTGTTTTTAGTCACTCTGGTAGTCACTTTGAAACAGTTTGACCCTTGTATATCTCACCTTTTTTAACCAATTTGGAGAGATACCATGCAAACAGAAACTGTCACCCAATCAACAGAAGAGCCCCTGTACTACCCAACAGGTGCCCCCGCCCCCTCTACCCGCTACGAGTTGACCACGCAGCGAGTGCATCGAGACCACTGGAAATTTTGGGCGAAGAGTGAAGAAGAGCTACAGCAGAAGAGAAGCGCCATCATTGAGGATCAACTCTTGATGCACCGAGAGGCCTCTGTCTGCTTCGTCGACGCTCCAGTGGATTTGGGTTATTTGCAAGCTGATGTGTATGAGGCAATCGATCTGCTGACTGACGTGGCGGAGATCGATTGCCAGCAGATAGCGCTGAAGGTGTTGATTGAGCGGTTTAACCGCTTTACTGATGCGCTTGAGCGTCAGGGGGTAGCAGTCTGATGGGCGCCGTTCATCGATATTATTGTGAAAAATGTGATCATCCTTTCGCGTTTGAGTTCGGCGGCGGTTTCTCTTATGAAACAGTTACCTGCGACACATGCGGCCGACAGGAAACTGTGGGCTCGGAGGACTTTTCGATACGCCCCTGTCGTGCGTGTGACGGCACCCTGGGCCGAGGCCACCCGCCGATATGCACCAAGTGCGGCTCATCGAAAGTGCTCCAAGGCCGATTGATGATGCACTGTGATTGAATATAGCCAAGGGAGTCGGTAGATGATACTTTTAATGATGGTATACCTCGCTGGAGAGGTAGATCTACTCTGGGACCCTCCGGGGAATATTGGGTTGATTATTGCTTTTGTCGCCTGTAGCGCTGCAATGGCTGCAGATACTGCGCTATGGTGGTGGCTCTATCGTCTGGTAAGAGACTGGATTAGGCGTTAACGGATAGACCAGAGCGGTAAGAGACTCTGGTCTTGTTATTACTTGAGGAGAATAACTCAGTGGATACAAAAGTATATGACTATCAAGACCCCAAAAATCTTGTGGACTTCTTCGCTAATCCTGTATTTAGTTCTCCTATTATTAGCAAATTAAAAAAGGATAGATCTTTCAGGTCACTCGTAGATGGCAAAGAAAAGGAGTTTGCAGCAATTGCGAAAGAGCGGTTTGATGCCATGAACAATGAGCTTGAACACACCTCTTTTACGCAAGATGAGTTTGATAGGCTCTATTCGGGCTGGACTGAAGTATTTAAGTTGGTTCATGCTGATGCGCCAGCTAAGGACATAGCTACCATAATTATAGCCAGGATGGTGGTTCGTGGACAGATTACCTATTCCCGCGTGAAAGCGGGGGTGTTTAGGTCGGTTACTGCCGAAGATATAGAATTGCTCAATATTCCCTTTTCTCGAATGAAACAGGTGCTTAAAGAATGTGCAGTTTTACCATCGAGACTAAAACAAGATCTACTATTGTTAGCCATTGAGCAGATTGAGGGGGCTTATCAATCTGCTATTGAGGAGTGTGGGCCTCTACCAAAAACACCTAGCGCATCAACTATGCCAGCCCGAGCAGCAGGACAAAGAGCCGGGGACTGGCAGCTTGTCATTAGGGATCTTTGGGAGTTTGCATCACAAGAAGGAATTGTTAATAAATCACTAATGGTTGACCTTTTGCCGATTATCGATGTCGGCCTTCATCCTGACAAAGATAATGCCCGCAAGCAATTGAAGAGTCTTTCTGAGGATTTGGAGTCAGAGTTTTCATGGTGGGTAGATATTTAGGTAATTATCCACCCATCCCCTGAAGCAATTTCAGGCATCTAATACGTATCGGCCCCAGCAGAATTAGCTGGGTTTAATTAACCTCAACTATACGAGGTAAATCGATATGAAAAGAGATATAGCAATCAACCAACCCCATCCTTCTGGGTGGGTTAACGCCGACGATGCCGCCGCCCACCTTGGCTTGGCGCGGTCATCGTTTTTTGCACTGGTAGCAGAGGGCACACTGCCTGCTGCTACAAAACTGGGGCGCCGCTCACGTTGGCGCGTCGCAGACCTCGATGAAGCGATGGTCAAGCTCGGAGAGGTAGCATGAGTAGTCCAAATATTCTGGCCGATTGGTCTACAAATTTCCACGCTCGGTCTCTGCGTAGTGCCTCCGCTACCCATAAGATCGGACATATTATGACTCCGGTCGAGCTGCTGACCAATATCACCGCCACATTTAAGCGTCAACACCCCCTCGGTATCCCCGCATACGTCGACTATTATCCTGTGTTACGAATAGAGATCCCGTACCTTTTGCAGCAGGATGGCGATTTCTATGAGGTACTGAACCGCGATAGTTTGCCAATTGGGGTCTCGCACTCTAACCCGTTGGTGAGTGAGGCACCACGTATTTTATTGAGGCGTGATCATCTTTCTGAGGGTCCAACCCGTGTAATTGGATTACATCATGATGGTATCAATTTCGGCAAGGAGTCGGGAGTAAGCGAATATCTCACAACGGTAATCAAGGCCTTGGGGCTCAGTAGTCGAGACCTCAGCAACTCAGGGGCCATGGATGTGATTCTCCGGTATATGGGAGAGGGCAAAATGTACAGCGCGTGCAAAAAAACGAAAAAAGGGGCGGCGGATGAATAATCTAACCCCAGCGCTTGAACTGGCGAATCAACACCCAGTCTTCCCCTGTTTCCAGAACAAAAAGCCTGCTGTTGCTCGTGGGTTCAAATCGGCAACACAAGACGTTGAGCAGATTACTAAATGGTGGACGGCCAACCCAGAGTATGCGCTTGGCCTACCTACGGGGCGTAAGTCTCAATTGCTTGTTGTCGATCTGGATGTTGCTCCAGAAAAGAGTCTAGACGGGGTTACCGCATGGGATGAGCTGATCATTGGGCTAGATGTCCCAGAGACCCGGACTGTACGAACCCCGCGAGGTGGGACTCATCTCTATTTTCGCACCCCTGCTGACTACGATGGCCGCAGCTCTGCCAGCAAACTAGGGCGGGGCATAGATGTCCGGTCTAATGGTGGATACGTGATCTCACCACCAAGCGTTATGCCCAATGGGTCTTACATTGTAGAAAACAATATTGAGCCCTCCCCCGCTCCCCAGTGGCTGCTTGATAGGTGCGCAAGTCGCTTCAAGGTGACAGAGGGAAAGGCGAAACAGCCCCGTACTCCAGCGACTGAGCCACAGGCGGTATCTAGTGCTGGTGGCATGAGTGAAGTGCAGGATGGTAATCGCAACAGCGCACTCACCAGCGAGGCGGGGCGGCTCCGGCATTTCGGGGCAGACCAAGAGCAGATTGAAACGACACTGTTGTCTAAAAATGCCCTCCTCTCTGAGCCACTGGAAATCGACGAGGTGTTGCAGATAGCTAAAAGCATCAGTGGTTATGAGCCGACAGTGGATATGTTGGGGGATGGCGCTTTCAGTCCGCACACCCGGCCCCTTACTGATCTCGGTAATTCAGAGCGTTTTGCAGATCTGAAAATTGGCCAGCTCCGTTATGTTTTTGGGCTGGACCAGTGGATACGCTGGAACGGTATCTGCTGGGAATCAGCGGGGACTATTTTAGAAGATCTTAAATTGGTCAGTCGTTCAATCGTAAGCGAGGCGCTGGCTAACGCTGACGAGGGTCGCAGAGCAAGTCTACTGAAACATGCGATAAATTCAGAATCACAGGCTAAGCTCGCAGCTATGAGGTCGCTTGCAGAGCAGACGGCAGTGTTGCAGGTGATGGCCGAGGCTTTAGATAGAATGAGCCACCTCCTCGGTACACCTTCAGGGGTTGTTGACCTGCGTAAAGGTGCGCTGGTTGAGAGTACCCCCGATCAGTGGATCACCATGCAAACGGCCGTAGGTTTTGACCCTGAAGCGACCTGCCCCCGCTGGGAGCAATTTATTTCAGAGATCATGGGTGGGGATCAGCTTATGATGGATTTTCTCAAGGTTCTATTTGGATCCATGCTGATCGGTGGAAATAAAGAGCAGATTTTGGTCATCCTCCACGGGATTGGATCTAACGGAAAATCTGTGCTGATCGAGGTTATCAAATGGATTATGGGCGTTTACTCAAAAACCAGTGGAGCGGATACTTTTATTGAGTCTGGAGGTGGTGGGCCACGCGAGGACATCGTACGCCTCCGAGGGTGCCGCTCTCTTTTTGTGAGTGAGACTTCGGAGGGCGATGCACTGAATGAGCAGTTCGTTAAGAGTATAACTGGTGGCGATACCCAAACTGCGCGCCCCGTCTACGGTAAAACGTCTGTTGAGTTCATTCCTCAATTTACGCCAACGATGGCAACCAACCACAAGCCAGTAATTAAGGGAACAGACGACGGAATCTGGCGGCGGTTATGCCTGATTCCGTTTAAGGAGCAGTTCAAAGGTAAGCGAGCAGACAAAAATCTCATGCACAAGCTGAAAAAAGAGAATGCGGGTATTCTCGGCTGGCTGGTGGAAGGCGCTAAGCAGTATTCAGAGAAAGGCTTGGATATGCCGCCGCTGGTTAGCTCCGCTGCTGAGGAGTATAGATCGGATATGGATTTAATGGGGTCATGGCTATCCGAGTGCTGTGCATTTAGGGCGGGGGCGGTGGCACCGACTGATGAACTTTATGCCAATTACCAAAAGTGGGCCAAGGCTTCGGGGCTGCACTCCGTATCTAAGACCCGCTTCGGGAGGCAGTTATCAGAACGCGGATTAGATGCGGGCAAGGTATCCGGTAAACGAGTACGTGAGGGGCTGGAGCTTACAGGCTGTTACGAGTACAACACCATTACAGGTGGGTGGGGTTTTGAGGAGCTAAAAAATACCCCTCCTCATTGTCTGTGAATTGTGCCGCGCGACATCAAAGAGGTGCTGCGTGGACGGGTTGGACACGTTTAGGCCTATTTTGGAAAACTTTTCTATAGATTTCCCTAGGGACTTTTGTCAAAAAGGGCTTAAACGTGTCCAACCCGTCCAGCTCCGCTACGAATAACCCTTCTGGTTGAGAAAAAGTGTTACCTTTGGTAACATAATCCTATTATGGTGACATCAATGCAAAAACAAGAGTTCATAAGCCACTATGTGGCTAATGG
>JABHIC010000276.1 GCA_018671205.1 Gammaproteobacteria bacterium | reverse complement strand
TTTTAGAGGCACCCTTAGAGGCACCCTATAGCAGTGGTGAAATATAGTTCCTTAAGGGCACCTCTAAAAATGCGCTTTTTCAGTGATTGCTGCGTCAGCTCCGTACTCGAGTCCTCATCTACTCGCATGTACACTGCGGCTCTCCGTGCGGCGCTTTCTTGCACTCACAGAAAAATCACTATTTTTAGAGGAGCCCATCAGTTGATCGTTTGTGGTGGTACGCTTATGGGGTAGAATATTCCTCAGTTCGTCGAAAAGAGAAAAGAGAGTCGTCATTTATGTTGCAGATCTACAATACGCAGAGTCGGGCCAAAGAGGTATTCAAACCCATCCAGCCGGGCGAGGTGACGCTCTATGTCTGTGGGATGACGGTCTATGACTACTGTCATGTGGGCCATGCGAGGGTGATGGTCTTCTTCGATGTGGTGGTGCGTTACCTGCGTTCACAGGGTTATAAGGTCAACTACGTGCGTAACATCACCGATATTGATGACAAGATTATCCAGCGGGCGAATGAGAATGGCGAGCCATTTACCCACTTGGTGGATCGCTTTGTTGAGGCACTGCATGAGGACTCCGAGGCGCTGGCCATTCTGCCGCCGGATCAGGAGCCACGTGCCACCCACTCGATGGATGAGATTCTATCCATGACCGAGCAGCTGGTTGAGAAGGGCAAGGCTTATGTGGTGGATAATGGAGATGTCTACTGTGATGTCTCTGCGATTGAGGGGTATGGCAAACTTTCGGGGAAGAATCTGGATGATCTGCAGGCCGGCGCACGCGTCGAGCTCGGTGAGGTAAAACGTGCACCGATGGATTTCGCGCTCTGGAAATCGGCCAAGCCCGATGAGCCGAATTGGGACTCTCCGTGGGGCAAGGGGCGACCCGGCTGGCACATTGAGTGTTCGGCGATGTCAACGCAGTGTCTGGGTAACCACTTTGATATTCATGGGGGAGGGATGGATCTGATCTTCCCACACCATGAAAATGAGATTGCCCAGTCGGAAGGGGCGACCGGAGAGCCCTTCGTGAACTACTGGATGCATGCCGGATTTGTGCGGGTGGATGATGAGAAGATGTCAAAGTCGCTGGGTAACTTCTTTACCATTCGTGAGGTATTAAAGGTATATCCCGCCGAGGTAGTACGTTACTTTCTGTTGACCAGCCACTATCGCAGTCCGTTGAACTACACGGAAGAGAATTTACAGAATGCACAGGCAGCGCTGACACGATTCTATACGGCACTGCGTGGAATAGAGACCGAGGGGGTGGCGGTAGAGGAGGGGAGTGATTGGGAGCAGCGTTTTAACGCGGCGCTGGACGATGACTTTAATACCCCGGAGGCGCTTTCGGTGCTGTTTGATCTGGTTCGCGAGATTAATCGCCTGAATGATGCCGGGGATATCACCACGGAGAGACATACCCGCCTGCTGATCCAGTTAGCGGCTACCCTGGGGCTGCTGCAGCAATCTCCAGAGGCGTTTCTGCAAGAGGGTGGTTCCGCTGCGAGTGGATTAAGTGATGAGGAGATCGAGGCGTTGATTGCGGCTCGGAGTGAGGCGAGAGCCAACAAGGAGTGGGCTGAGTCCGACCGAATTCGTGACCTGTTTGTAGAGCAGGGGATTGTACTGGAGGATGGAGCAGAAGGGACGATTTGGCGGCGTGCCTAAGCCATCATTCCAGGATGATGGTTTGCCCCACTTCCAGACTCAACAAGAGAGGAAATTATGGATCTACGCTGGACTGATATACAAGATATTGCCATAGAGCTGGATGAGTTATACCCACAGAGCGACCCGCTCACCATCAACTTTGTTGACCTTCACGCCTGGGTGCAAGCGCTGGATGGGTTCTCCGATGACCCGGCTCGGGGGGGAGAGAAGGTGCTGGAGGCGATTCAGATGGCCTGGATTGAGGAGCGGGCATAAGGGAGCCAAGAGTATTCAGGGGCTCATAAATTCCTCCATAACGTTTCCAGGGCACGCTGTAAAACATCCCTGTGCGCTCGACGATAGTCACCCCTGGCTATCAACGGCCCCGGAATAGTTGCGTCTAGTTGCGTCGCAACGGCTGCTCATACTCATTCATAAAGTGGTAGAGTGAGCTATCGAGCAGTTTCATCGCGCCATCCAGCAGATGGCAACGCCCACTGCCAGGAAGAATACGGGTAAGGTTGATAAGCGTATCCAGATCGGCACGGGTGCCATTGCCACTATCAATCCGGCTCAACAGTTGTGAGGCGTAGTAGGTGCCGGTCTTGCAGGAGGGGCACTGACCACAGGAGGAGTTGGCAAAGAAAGAGACATACTCGGTCACCCTGCGCACAATGCCTGTCCCTTCCGAGATAACGATCATTGCGCCGGTTCCCAAACTGGAGCGGCGCTCCTGTACCGAATCAAAGTCGAGGGGTACATCCAGGTCTCTGGGGGTGAGGATGGTATTGGAGGGGCCGCCGGTAAAGACCGCCTTCAGCTTGCGATCCAGCAGCATACCACCACCATGGGTATAGATCAGCTCATCGAGCGGTGTTCCCATGGGCAACTCATAGGCTCCCGGCCGCAGAACATCACCGCTAAGAGAGAAAATTTTGGTACCGTGGGCAGCCCCCGCCCCCTGATTAATGTACCACTCCGCGCCGTTACGCATGATGTGGGAGACATTGGCCAGGGTTTCGGTATTGTTAATCAGTGTGGGAAGACCAAACAGCCCCTGTTGAGCGGGGTAGGGGGGCTTACCACGGGGGAAAGGGAATTTTCCCTCGATCGATTCAATAGCGGCAGTCTCCTCACCACCAATGTAGTGGCCGGAGCTGGCGACCACATAGAACTCCAGTGGTCGTCCCAGAAGGGTCGAGATCTGGTTGATGTACTGGGTCTCATCCCACTGGTTAACGGCCTCTTTCATCGCCTCAAGGGATTCGGTCTGATCGGGGTTGATGTAGAAGACAATCTGATTGGCGCCGGTAGCCAGTGCCGTGATCATGGCCCCCTCAATCACCTGATGTGGCGTCTCCTGGAGCAGAATACGGTCCTTGAAAGTTCCGGGCTCGTCCTCATTGCCATTACAGATAAGGTATTTATCCTGATCATTGGACTCATTGGCGATGAACTCCCATTTTACATGGGTGGGGAAACCGCTTCCCCCTAGCCCCAGCAGGTTGGCAGTACGGATGGTGGGCAGAATTTCATCGGGTGCCTGAATAGCCTTTTCGAGCCCCTCACCACCGATATCGATCAGCCAGGTCTCCAGGTCGGCACCAAAGCGTCGATCCGGGTGGAGCAGTACCTGGTTGAGGGGGGAGGTTTGGCTCATGGTTTACTACTGCGGTTGCGACGCAGCCCTTCATAGTCTGAGTCGAGATCAAACTTGGCATACTCCGGGAAGAGCAGTGGCCCCTGGCAATCGAGGGGGATCTCGGCAGTGGTCAACTCTCTGCGTAGCTGGTTGAGATGCTCAATGGATAGCTGGCTGCTGCGTTTGTTTTTTCTGCGTTGAGCGGCCATTAAACCGGCACGCCGACCAAAGCTGATAATCTCCAGCAGGGCATTGCCCATCAGGCGATTTTTGCCGTGGATACCACCGCTCACCTCCCCGATGCAGAAGAGACCGGGGACGGAGGTCTCACCGTTCTCGTTAATGACCACACCACCATTCTGATAGTGGAGGGTGGGGTAGATCAGCAGCGGTTTTTGGGTGAGGTCGATCTCCGCTTTTCTTCCTAAATGCATCAGCTTGGGAAAGCGTTGATTGAGGATGCCGGGCTGACGCAGCTCAATCCCGGGCGTATCCAGCCAGACCCCATTCTGGTTGTCTTCTGTGAGAATGCCCCGACCCTCCTGGCACTCGCGGATGACCGCTGCGGCCACAATATCCCGTGCAGAAAGCTCGTCGATAAAGCGTTCACCCTGGCCATTGAGTAGGTAGGTGCCACAGGAACGCACCCCCTCGGTGATCAGCATACCGGCCAGATGGAAAGGGTGGGCAAGCCCTGTAGGGTGATACTGAAAAGAGTCCAGATCACGCAGTGCCGCCCCCATGCGGTAGGCGAGCACCAGCCCATCC
>JABHIC010000275.1 GCA_018671205.1 Gammaproteobacteria bacterium | reverse complement strand
TACCTGCGCACCCACCCATTGACGCTCTCCCGCATTGCTGATGCCGAGAGCCGAGTCAGGCAGTACCCTGCTATTCCACCCCACAGTGACCAGGAGTTTCAGCGCATACGCAGCCAGTTGCTGGTGGACCACTACACCAACCCGGAGGCCGCAGTTCGCTTCTACCGTAGCCAGCTACAGCGGATCACCGATGAGGATGAGGGTAAGATTGAGAGGGGTGATCTACAGTATGGACTTGCACTGGCGCTACTGCATGCAGATCGTGCAGATGAGGCACGGCAGCAGCTCCTGCCGCTACTGCAACAGAACCCGGATCAGGCGACACTTCTCATCACCATGGCAAAAGCCGAGGCCGAGTCCAACCGCCTTGCTGATGCTCTGCAACGTATTCAGCAGGCTCGCGATCTCTACCCCGTACACCTGGGGCTGACCCTGTTTCATGCAGAGCTGCTTCAACAGGCTCAGCAGTGGGCGCGTGCCATCGAGGTGCTGCTACAGGGGGGAGAATCCTACCCAACGTACCCATCTCTGCACAGAGCACTCTCCACCACTTACAACCTGGCTCAACACCCGGCTCAATCACACCTCTCACTGGCCCATTTCCACTTTTTACGCGGTGAGACCCCTCTGGCAATCCGTCAACTTGAGTATGCGGAGCAGGCTGCACAAGCCGCCCCCAACAATTTCATCCTCTTTGCCACCATTGATGAGCGGCGACGACTCTATGAAGAGAAGGAGCAGCAGGAGGAGAGTGAAGGACACCTGAAATAGCTCCATTGCAGCAATCACTGAAAAAGTGCATTTTTAGAGGCGCCCTTGATTCTTTCAGGGGCACTCTTCATAATTAGCCACCAGTTATCATTATTTGCAAAAATACCAACATGAGGCACGAAATACCATGAACACAGTCCTGAAGGAACTCCTGAGTGAACTGACCCCTGAGCAGTTTGATGAACTCAAAACCGACAAGATGCTCAACAAGGCCTACGCCATGAGTGGTGACACCTCGGTAGATGATATTGTAGCCAATGCTCAGGCAGTTGCCTCAGCCGCCATGTTGCGCTATCTCTATCCGCGAAAAAATGGAGTGACCGAGTGGGTTGGGGTCCGGGCCACCTCTGCCACCCCGCAGGCGTCTGCCTCTGCAGCCCCAACCACAGCCAGCGATACCACTGCCCCGGCAGAGACACCGAAACCAGCGGTCAAGAAGGCCGAACCCACCCCGGAGTATGACCTCTCTGACCCGGACTCCCTCCCCCTATGGATGAAGATGAAACTCAAAAAAGAGGGCAAACTGTAGTTTTTTAGTCCGTATGAGAAATCGACTGTGGCGCTGACGCAGCACCCCCTGAAAAAGTACATTTTCAGGGGGGATAAAGCTTGTGATCTTCTGATCATCAGCCTCCCATCATCGATTACTGTCAACACCACATCATAACTTCCGACAGAATCAAAGATAACCCACATATAAGCCATTGATTTTCACGAAATCAACCTACGTTTTCGGCCACTAGTTATCTCCTCTAACCTTTTAATCTCGATTTTCATAGACACCTTTCCTTATAAGTTGATATATTCAGGCTAATACACCCTGACTTTATTAATGGAGGCGTCAACAACCATGTTCAGAACTGCAGAACTGGGTCGTAAGATCAATAAAAGTGACTATAAAACTCGTGCCCCGCTGTTGCGTCAGCAGCTGTTAGAGATGCAGCAAGCGCTGCGTAAACAGAACAAAAGCCCGGTCATTATCGTCTTTGCCGGTGTGGATGGCGCGGGAAAAGGAGAGACCGTCAACCTGCTGAACGAGTGGATGGACCCTCGCTGGATCACCACGCGTGCCTATGACCTGCCTACGCAAGAGGAGCTGGAGCGACCCGATCAGTGGCGCTACTGGAGAGACCTTCCCGCCAATGGGAAAATTGGCCTTTTTCTCAGCTCCTGGTACTCCAGCCCGGTATTGGGACGAGCCCACAAAAACCTCTCTGCGATCGAATTTGATGACCACCTGCAACGTATCCTCGCCTTTGAGAATGCCCTGGTTGACGATGGTGCCATCATCATTAAATTCTGGATGCATCTGAGTAAAAAAGCCCAGAAAGAGCGCTTCACCTCACTGGAGAAAAACCCAAAACTGAGTTGGCGTGTCACCAAAAAAGATTGGCAACACTGGAAGAAATATGACCATTTCCTTGAGGCCGCAGAGCGAGTTATCATGCGTACCAGTACCGGAGGGGCCCCCTGGCACATTATTGAGGGGGGCAACCCTAACTATCGGGGCATTACTGTAGGGGAGATCATCCTCGAAACGGTAGAGAAGCAGCTGGCTCATCAAGAGAGCGAAGAGCTCGCTCGACAGAATAAACCAGACTTTGAGGAGCGTGCTGAAAGCAGCCCTAGCAGCCTCTCCACCCATGCCAATGAGACTCCGGTCACCCTGCTCAGCGCACTTGATATGAGCAAGGCACTGAGTAAAGAGAAATATAAAGCTGAACTGATCCGCTATCAGGGGATACTCAACCAGCTTCATCGCAAGGCGCGGGAACGTGGAGTCTCAACCATCCTGGTCTTTGAGGGGGCTGATGCTGCAGGTAAGGGGGGGGCCATCCGTCGAATAACCGCTGCACTGGATGCCCGTAATGTTCAGGTCATCCCCATTGCTGCCCCTACCGATGAAGAGCGTGTTCATCACTACCTCTGGCGTTTCTGGCGCCACCTCTCCCGCGCTGGCCGCTTTACCATATTTGACCGTAGCTGGTATGGACGGGTACTGGTGGAGCGAGTGGAGCGCTTTGCCGCTGGCAAGGAGTGGCGACGTGCCTATGCAGAGATCAATGATTTCGAATCACAACTGGTGGAACATAACGTGGTATTGATCAAGTTCTGGATCCATATTGACAAGGAGGAGCAGCTGACCCGTTTCAAGGCGCGTGAGGTGACCCCCCATAAGAAGTGGAAACTGACGGATGAGGATTGGCGTAACCGGGAGAAGTGGGATGAGTATGAGCAGGCGGTGAATGATATGGTTGAACACACCAGCATTCGCTCCAACCCCTGGGTGCTGGTAGAGGGTAACAACAAGCTCTATTCTCGCATCAAGGTGCTCAAAACAGTCTGTGAACATCTTGAGCGTGCGCTCGACAGATAAGCGGAGGTTTACCACCGATGGGAAAACTGGTCATTCTCGACCCTGGTAACGAAGGGGCAGCCACCCCCTTCCTGCGGGGCATTCTGACCCGCTCGCTACGTAATTCCGGGATCGACTTCGAGGCCGCTTACGCACTAGCCTCCAAGATCAAAGAGGCACTGGAAGATCAAGAGAGTCTGACGACCACCGAACTTCGCACCGCCGTGATTGAGCAGTTAGCGGCGGCATCATTCTCTAGCGAGATCATTGAGCAGTACAGCGACCCCTCCCCCATCAGGGGAACCATTATGGTCTCCGATAAAAAGAGGGATACCATAACCCCATTTTCCCTCCATCAGCATACCCGTTGTATGCACGCCTCGGGGCTATCCTCTCGCTCCGCCACCCTCATCACCACAGAGCTATTCCAGCAGCTCCATAGCCAAAATATTACCGAAATTGACTCTAATGCATTGGGGCGCCTCACCTGTACCATCCTGCGCACCAATGTTGGAGAGCAGGCGGTACACCGCTACCTGACCTGGACCCACTTTTCTCATAGTGGTAAACCGATTCATATTCTGATTGGTGGAGCCACCGGTTCAGGGAAAAGCACTATCGCTACCGAGATCGCCCACCGTTTTGGAATTGTGCGCACCCAGTCCACCGATATGTTGCGAGAGGTGATGCGGGTGATGATCCCGGAGGCGCTCCTGCCTACACTCCACACCTCCTCATTTAATGCCTGGCAGGTACAGCCTCGCGCCAGAGATCTGGTGGGAACAGCTCCCACCAGTGATGAGATCATCTCCGGCTATCTGATTCAGGCTAAAGAGGTCTCTGTTTCAAGTAATGCCATCATTCAACGGGCAAGCCGTGAAAATGTCTCCCTGGTGCTGGAGGGTATCCACAACCACCCGGCCCGCATGAGGGAGGTTACCCAGTACAGCGATGGGCTGGTGGTGCCCCTGATGCTGGCCATCATTAAACGGAATGATCTTCGCAAAAGGCTCACGGGTCGCGGTGCAGACGCTCAGAACAGGGGGGCGAAGCGCTACCTGAAAAATTTCGATACCCTCTGGAAGCTCCAAAACTTTCTGTTGGATGAGGCCGACCAGCAAAATATACCGATCATCCATAATGGCAGACAAGAGGAGACCATCAAGCAGGTAATGCTAGCGATCAATGATGCACTGACTCCAAAATTCTCTATTACTGAGGAGACACTCTTTCCAGCATGAGCACGCCCCCAAACAGAGGCGCACTGCTGATTATCCTAGATGGTATGGGGGATCGCCCCTGCGCCCAGCTGGATGGCAGGACACCGCTCGAGTACGCCGCAACCCCCGAGATGGATCGACTGGTTCAGCAGGGCATCTGTGGCCTGGCAACCTCATTAACCCCCGGCTTTCCCGTAGATACCCATACCGGGACGGCACCACTGTTTGGTTTTTCTAGCCAGGCCACACAGCAGTTAGCGCGTGGCCCGGTCGAGGCCGCCGGGGTGGGGATGAAAATTGAGCCGGGGGATATTGTATTACGGGCCAACTTCTCCACCTTTTCGGAACAGTACCAGCTACTGGACCGGCGTGCGGGACGTATTGATCAGGGCACCGAGGCACTGGCTGCCCGTATCAACCAGATCCCCCCCATTGATGGCATCGAATTCAGATTCAAACCAGCAACCGGACACCGGGGTGTGGTGCGCTTGCGTGGGCCAGATCTCTCTAC